>NZ_AZRL01000003.1:0-205000 GCF_002895525.1 Petrotoga olearia DSM 13574 | reverse complement strand
TCAATCGGCGGTCAAATTCGTTTTATTTTTCTATATCAATTTCTACACCAGATTTAAATTCAATAGTTAGTTTGTCATCATAAACCGTTATTTTCTCTATAAGTCTCCTTACTAGTTGCTCATCATACTCCTCAAGGAGGGTGGATTGTTCATTTAGGAACTTTTCCATATCTTCTAGTCTTTGCTTGGAGCCTTTTTTGCCAGCTTCTTCTGCTAAAGCCTTATGTCTTTCCTCTCTGAGCCTGTAAATCTCATCGGCTATATCGTTATAATCCTCTTTGGAATTGGCCAGTCTCAAAAGGTCTTTTTGTAATTCCTCTAGCTTTTTATCTATCTCGGAAACAACATTATTGCCCGTTTCACTTATCACTGTTTCTATATTTTCCTTTAAGATAGTTAAAAAGCCATCCTTTTGCCCTATTAGTTTATTAATTGCCTCTACCGTAGCAATACCTATCATATCCTCCAGCACGGTTCGGGAATGACAAGTTAACCCTGTATTCTCAAGTCTACTGACGCATCTCCAAACAATCGATTTTTTACCTCGATTATTCCAATGAACTCTACGGTATATTTCGCCACACTCACCACAGAAGATAATTTGCGAAAATACATGATTTGAACTAAAGTTTCTTTTCTTTCCACTAGTACTTATATGTCCTCTACTTCTACGAACTAACTCTTCTTGTACCTGCATGAAAATTTCACGCGGGATAATGGCTTCATGGTTATTCTCTACATAATACTGAGGTACGATTCCGTTATTCACAACCCTCTTTTTTGTAAGAAAATCTACCGTATAAGTTTTTTGGAGCAATGCATCACCAATGTATTTTTCATTGCTTAATATTTTCCTTATAGTACTGGTATGCCACCTTTTTTTCCCCGCTCCCGTAAGTATGCCATCAGTTTCAAGTCCTTTTTTGATTTTATCCATACTGGAGCCTTCAAGATACTCTCGGTAAATCCTTTTAACAATTTCAGCTTCCTCCGGCACAATTACTAATCGCTTATTTTCATCTTTGGTATATCCTAAAAACCTAGAACAATTGACCATTACCTCTCCCTGTTGGTATCGGTATTGGTAACCAAGCTTTACATTCTGGCTTAGTGACTGGCTCTCTTGTTGCGCTAAGGATGCCATAATGGTAAGCATAATTTCACCTTTGGCATCCAGTGTATTGATATTTTCTTTCTCAAAATATACCGCAACATTTTTATCTTTAAGTTTTCTGATGTATTGTAGACAGTCCAAGGTATTTCTAGCAAATCGGCTTATTGATTTGGTAATAACCATATCAATTTTCCCAGCCATACACTCATCAATCATTCGATTAAATTCATCACGATTTTTTGTATTTGTACCGCTGATACCATCATCAGCAAAGATCCCTGCAAATTCCCACTCTGAATTTTTCTTAATAAATTCAGTATAATGTTCAATCTGCACTTCGTAACTACTAGCTTGTTCATCACTGTCGGTAGAAACTCGACAATAAGCAGCAACCCGAAGTTTTGGTGTTTCATCTTCTTTTCGATTGTTGCCCATGCGTTTTATTGCAGGTATAATCATTACATTTTTACTAACTGCCATCTTACTGTCCCTCACTTTCTATTAAGCTATAAACATACTCCGCTTGTGTAAAAGGATTTGTATACTTCTGAATTACTTGTCCTATGGTAAACTTCTTAGAAATAGTAGGTTTGTCTTCTTTCTTGGGTTCAAAGATTCTACCTAGCTTTTTCGCTCTCTTTACCCTCTCTGCTTCTGCTTTTTCGTAGGTCTCTTTATCAATGATGGCAGGGTAATAATCATCACCAAGATAACGTTCGTTTCTTAGCATCCTTCCAGCAGTTCCATGATAAGCATCTATTCCAGCAGTCTTTGCTGCGACCGATAAAGAAAGGCCTGATAAGTATCCCCTATACAAACTCCTAACCTTTTCAGCTTTTTCTTCATCGATAACTGCTCTACCATTCTCTATCCTATAGCCGTAAGGCGTATGTGCCACTTTTCTCACATCCTTTCCCTTAGTGTGATTCCGCATTTTAAAATGAAACCTATCTCTACTCTTGAGAAGACAATTATTTTTTCAACATAATCATTAAAAAGTTGGTCGTTAAAGTCACTTAACATTTCAGCCTTATTTGTAAATTTTATTAAGTTACTGACTTCCTGCACCTTTGATAATTCTCCATTTAAGGCATGAATTAATGCTTCTTTTTGCTCCATATAGTTGTTTGCTTCCATTTGCAGTTCATTGTTTTCTCGATTAAAAAGGGCAGGTTCTAGATATCCCTTCGCCATAAGCTTTACAAGCAGTTCTCTCTGTTCCGCGTTTTTTTCAATTTGCTTCTCTAATTCCTGAATTCTTGAAAGGTTATCAGACTTGTTCATTCCACGTAAAGCCTCTAATAGTGGTTGTAGAATAAGTTTTCTACCGAAAATCAGCTTGTTCATCATAGTAACAAAGGCCGTCTTTATATCCTCATCTCGAATAAACTGCATGGAACATTCTGTTATCTGCTTTAAGTGTTTGCTACAACACCAGGCTACGTATTTTCTTGCACCAGATGAATGAATTCGCCTTTTAAAGGTACTACCACATTCCGAGCAAATAATTTTTCCAGAGAAAGAATACCGGTTTTGGTATTTATTGTTACGCTTTTCTATGCCCTTTTCTTTTGCCCTTTGATTTAAGGCAGCTTCTACTGCTTCAAATACTTCATGGCTGATAATTGCCTCATGGTGATTTTCTATTAAATATTTATTTTTCTCACCATAATTGGTGCGCTTATTAAATCGGGAATCTGTATAAGTTTTTTGCAGTATAGCATCCCCAGTATATTTCTCATTTTTTAATATCCCTCGAATTGTAGTAGCAGTCCAACGAGCACCTCTTTTAGTAGGTATACCCATTTGATTAAGATCATCTGCAACTTTCTGTGTACCTTTGCCCGATAATACTTCTGCGAAAATATACTTCACGATTTCTGCCTGCTCAGGGTTTACCACCATTTGACCATCAATGTTGTCATAACCAAATGGTGGGTATGAAATCTTAAAAGTTCCGTTTTGAAATCTCCTTTGAACTGCCCATTTGTTGTTTTCCGAAATGGAAATGGACTCGCTTTCTGCAAGTCCACTTAATATAGAAAGCATCAACTCACTTTCCATTGATTGGGTATTGATATTCTCTTTCTCAAAATAGATGTAAATACCCAGGTCCAACAGTTTACGAACCATCTCTAAACAATCCGTTGTGTTTCTTGCAAACCTACTAATGGACTTTGTAATAATTAAGTCAATCTTCTTGCTTTCGCAATCTGATAGCATTCTAAGAAGTTCTGACCGGTTTTCTTTTTTAGTCCCACTGATCCCCTCATCATAATACAAGCCAACATATTCCCATTCTGGGTTTGCCTTTATGTAAGTCTCATAATGGGATTTTTGTGCTTCTAGGCTCACTAACTGTTCATCACTGTCCGTAGAAACACGACAATAAGCAGCTACTCGTAATTTTGGCTTGATAATTGATGTACCCTTATTCCCGTCTATTTTTGTTATCTTTTTCATCGACTCACCTCCTTTTTGGTAGGTCACATATTACCTCTGAACGCCCAGTATATCAAGGAATATCGGGCATTATCTGTGCTAACATAGGTGAGAAAGTTTCGCGGTTTAATAGCATAATTTTGTTGAACTCTTCCTTTGAAATAAGACCCTTATCAAGCATTTGATGTAATAGCTTTTCCGCCCTATAATAATCAAATTCTCTTTGAAGAGCCTCGGCACTTAGATATTTCCTTTTTAGATTTAATAGTAGATCCTGTTTATCTGTAATTTTAGTAATCTGCATATAGGTAACCTCCATTTCTACAGGTAGACCCCTGCACCTATATGCAAAAATCCCTAATGATTCGAACCCCTAAAGGTCAAAAAAAAATGACCCGAAGAGCTATTACACTCCTCAGGTCATAGGTAAAAGTGTTAATCATACTTTATAAACGCATCCGTAAAGCCAGCCTTTTTCGCTTTGGCAAGCTGGGCCTCTGCATTGGCTTTTACGGAATAAGCACCGATTTGAACGCGGTAGTATTTCTTTTTCTCTGTTTCTCCAGATTTAGCTCCTTCACTTAAGAGGCTTTTTACATCTGCACGAAATGTATCCATGCTCTTTCCATGCTTAGGAAACCAGTTTTTCGGATCACCATGATTACTTGCGATTCCTCTTTGATAGCCTTCATAATGGCCAATAATATCTTTTTCAGTTAGATTGTATAATTTGCAAAGATAAACACAAAGCTCTACCGCTTCTTTATAAACCGCATTAAAATACGAGGCATCGGTCAATCCATCCTCGCATATTTCAAAACCAATATGTGTATCATTTGCACTTCCTCCAGCATGCCACCCTCGATGGTCCCATGGTAGAGTTTGATAGGTAGCAATTGAACCATCCTTAAGTTTTCCAATGAAAGCATGGACACAAACCTGTTTTCCATCGGGCCTATCCTGATTCCAGTGATTATTGTACTGATTTACACCTAATAAACCATCATCCGGCCCAACATATCTACGAAGATAAGGATTGTTGGCACCGGTGCTATGAACCATGATACCTTTCGGTGTAATCTTTTTACCTGCCTTATAACAAGCATTTTCAGTCAGAATAAATTTTCTTAGATTCAATATTCCTTACCTCCTTTATTATGCAACTGAACAAGGATATCTTTTAATTTTTCTGGTATTGGTAGTCCTAATCGACCAGCATTTTCTAGCATAGATACACCTTCATTGGAGCAATAGAAAAAGATGATAGCAGTCCGAAGCACGCTCCCATCTCCGATCAGATTTGTATCAATCAAATGTCCAACTCCAACTAGAATAAAAATAAGTACTTTTTTGAATATGCCCTTAAACCCTATTTCACTTGATAGTTTCTTTTCAACAATGGCACACATGACACCGGTGATATAATCAGCCACCATTAATGCCACTAATGCATATAAAAATCCATCAAAACCTCCTAAAAACCATCCTAAAAGTCCACCAAGTACAGTAAACGCAGTTTGTATCCAACTCCAAATTTCCTTCATTATTTTTACCTCCTTCATGATTGGTGCATATATAAAAAGAGTGTCTGCATTATCGCAAACACTCTTGGTTCAGTGTGTTAATTATATTTGTTTAGGTAAGGCTTCCCATAACCTCATATCCTCCTGTCCCAGAGACCATATCGCAATCCCCCTAAGCTTCCATCGATACGCTGCCTCATTTGCCCAATAGACTAGGCTATCCACGTCTTGGTAGTAAAGAATTGAGAAGCCATCAGCATCCCCGAGAAATAGGCGTGAAATCCATACATTAATGTCCTTAGGCACAATCTTTACTGAATAGTCATTTCCACAGACCAATGATAAAAGCTCTGAGTGAAAAAAATCATAATCCATGGAAATATCCTGACTTCTTGTTGAAGCTTCCTCCACATCACTGTTAACTGTAAAAACCTGAAACTCACTATCCCATGTAACACCAGTTCTTTCTAGTCTCCCATACTCCGTTCTAGTTCCATCTGGGAAGATTACATCAAATCTTTCATAAGGTTCATAAGTCCAGGCATCTCCTAATCTTATTAATTCACATAGAATACGTCCATCCGATTGAATTCCGGCATAACCACCTGAATAACCATCAAGCGACGCTGTGAATCGCAAAATACTACTTGCTCCAGAATAAACCCTTACAGAATTACTACGTATCCTCATTTCAATGGTGTACATTCTTGGATTTGAGCGAAGATCTGATGATGGAGTTTTAGAAATTTCGGTTGCATAGCTTCCGATTAGAGTAGAACCATTATATAGTTCAATACGCTGTGAATTAATATTTAAACAGCAAAAGAGTTCTCCACAAAAAATGCCAGCTCGACCACTTCCATCTGAAGGAAAAGCTAATCTCGCTCTTAAATGAACATCTGAGAAACCATTATAATTCCACGCTAACCTCCCATGCCCATCAAGCTGTGAATAAGGGCGAGCAGCTGAATCATTCTTGTTCTGCCACACCTCCCACTCTCCGCTTAGTGTTGTCCAATAGCTGGATGGAAGCGGATTTTCATCTCTAAAGTCTTCATACCAAATTAGTGCTGAATCAGGCTTTCTACGAAGTACTTCCGTTGTCAATTTAAATCCTCGATCGGGCTGAACCATTAAACCGTTCACATCTTTAAACTGGCGAGGGGATAACATGAAGTCAGCCTCTCCAGCAGAAGGCTCTTCACTAAAGCTTGAACATACCCGAAATCCATAGAACTGTACTCCTGTTACTGAGGAACTAACTGTGACAGTATGAGTTCCAGCTGAAAGATATACACTCGAAGCCAAAGAGCTCCAGCAAGTTGTTCTCCAATATGGCCACCATAACCTACTCTCACTAAATACCTTATTTATTCCGTCAAGCGAAACATGGATAGTATTCTTGTCCCAAAAAGGAAAAGAAAAGCGAATAGCTACATCATAAAAACCAGCAGATTCTATTTCAAATTCGTAGGTGGCTTCACCTTCATCTCCAAGTGTAATAAATTGAGATGAAACTGATACATTACCAAAATAATTATCAGGTGTTCCACCACTACGGTCTATAAAGATTGTGCCAAATTCAGTTTTTTGTTGCTTACTATAGGCGGTCAAATATCTGCGACGATTGTAGGATTCCTCAAGTAATGGGTATGTTCTTGAAACAGCATCCCAGCCTTCCATGTAGTCATACACATGTGGTAACGCCCAAGGAACCTTATCATAATCATCCCAATACGCAATGATTGGAATCATTGGTTGAGGTGGCCCGTCATCAGTAAAGTTATATCCTCCTGTCATCCAAAGCTTTGCTGCATAATAAGTGTTTGAAATCCCACGATATGTTATTCCAAGGTTCTCTGGTGTATCATGTATCCTCCAGTTCCAGCCATAGGCGGGCAATCCCAAAAATATTTTTTCAGGATTCATAACCCGAACAGCATAATCATAAATACCTTCCAACCAATCCCTCGGAGAAACCGGTCCCGGAGCAGAACCAGCCCATGCCATGCCATAACTCATAATCGCTGCCGTATCACAGTACGGATTTAAGTCTTCATAGACACACCAATTTTCGCCACCAACCGAGCCTTGTACTCCCGTCATTCCTGGTAAACAAATATTAACGAGTTTAGAAGAATCATAGGCTTTGACAGTATTATATATGTCACGAAATAGGGCATTGGCAGCATCCTTGTTCTCGTAGCCACCTCCACGTTCCAAGTCTATATCAACCCCTGCACACCATGGATACTTTTCCATAATGCGAATGATCTCAGTAAGAAATTTATCCTTCGCACCACTGGTATTATTTCTAAGGGCAGTAAAAATAGAAGCTGTACCATGATTCATAATAGTCAGTAGCCATTTGATATGAGGCCAACGGTTAATATAGGTAAGCATACTGGATATGCTTGTTCCTGTTTCTGTTATTGACCCGGTGATATCCACTTCAAAAGTAAAAATACCCACCGTATCAATTCGATCACCATAGTCTCGTAATGCTTGATACATGCGGGTATTCCCCATGAAACTCCAGACCATACAACGCTTACCTTTTAAATAGTCAATCAAAGGCGCTCACTTCCTTCCTGCATTTCTTGAAATTCGAACAATAGCCGAGCTGATTTTCTGTCTTCTAGCTTTATCACATGTTTGCTATCACCGGATGCTGTATATTGAAAAAAACCTTCCTTATCAGTTGGGTTTCCGTTCTTTAAACACTGCCTAGTTGATGCTAGTAGCGAAAAGGTATCACCTGGACTAACTGCCTCATTAAATATCACCTTGTGCGCCCCTGCTCCTTGAGACAATTGGATACTGCCTGCAGCCATATTTTGGTTGGGATAAATATGACAGTCAAGGCCAGCGGAAGTTGAACCCAGATTGAAGAGAATAATCGTCTCTCCGCTTCGAACTACTCCATTATAAAAGCGAACAGGAACAATTGTCTCATTCTCTCGATATTTTTGCAGCATGCTCTCTGTGTTAGTTGTATAACCAGTAAGGTGATTTCCTTCCTGTGCTTGAATATCAGTAAAATATACCGTACCTGTACAATCTTCAAGAAGTAAATTCACTGTTACGCTTACTACTCGTTTATCCTCTTTACAATGAATCGTCTCGGTAAATCTGGTAAATGCAACTGACATTTGCACCACCTACCCATCCAGCGTCCATTGTATTTCTGACACATGACCAACCCAGCCCGTAGCAACAGAGCCACCTTGCAAAAGCATATCCGTAAAGAATACCTCACCAGTACAATCAGTAATGAAAAGACGGATGGTAAGCGACTTTATCTTGCCAAAACCTCTCGGTGTAATAGCATGAGCTGTCTGTGAAAAATAAGCCATAGCGCTACCTCCTTCCTAATAGAGATCAATAAACCTAGTTTCTGTCGAACCGTCCTCATATTCAATAACAACTTCAATTCCAACTTTTCCGTTTGGCCCTTTCTGTAGGTTTTCCGATGCAATCTGCACTGAAAATGTGTAACTCTTCCTACTTGCAGGATACACAGTCTGGGATAGACTTTTTGTCATTCCTAAAACTCCCTCAGCTTTAAAAGAAGCTGATCCTGATACACCATTATTAGGGTCCACTGTAAAGCCTGAACTAAGCCAATAGGTTAACCCGTCATCAGCTCGTGAATTTCGTAGATGATTAAAAGGCACTAAGTCTTTTACTTCCTGACGGTCAAGAACATCAGCTGAAGATAAAATATCAGCAGCTTTATCCCAAACAGCAGATGAATCCCCTAGTTCTCTTAAAGTTGTTGATAGCTCCAGCAATGTTTTCCATGGTTCTTGGAGATTATATTGTCTGCGTACCACACGAGTTTTGACAGATAAATTCAAATCTTTATCATCCACAGTTACTATATCACCTAGCTTCCATGCCTCATGCTCATAGCCTGTCAACACCGATAAATCCATAGCAGAAAGAACATATGAAATTCGTGGCTTTGCATACTGAGCTAAGCGCATATTAGCAAATTCGAGCAACTGATAGGGATTGCTAATTGATGAAGCATCCAGCGTTCCTACTCTAACTTCTGATGAATAGCTATAATCCTCAACATACTCCTTATTACCATTGATAGAAGCAAATGTCATACCATCTTTACCATAAGCATAAAGGCGAGTGATTAGACTTCTAGTATCCACTACGCGCTGTATACTTTTCATGTTCTTTCTATAGCAAAACAATGCCCCACTATCAGTACCTCCAAATGTCAAAAGATGTACCAAACGATTGGCACTATCGAAAATCAAGTCGCCTCCATGAATATTCTGTATTGTTCGTAGGATAGCTAATGCATTCTTTTCTGTTGATTGCCATGTACGTTTAGTATTTACAGTTACGTTTCCTAATGACCAGCCAGTATTAAGTAAGGCATAGCGCATAGGGACTTCTGGTGTCTCTGCAACAAATTCCATGGGTTCTTTTTCAGCACTAAAAGAAAGATCATAAAATGCTGCTTCCGCATATACTTGAGTTACAACTCTTCCATCGGAGCTTTTCTCATCTGTTATAGTTCGAATACGATAAACATCATTAACAATCTGCACCTGTTTTTCATTGTCTAATGTCTCTCGCTTGGAATCATGAAATGGCAGTTTAAACTCCAGAATATCAGCACCATTTACTTCACTTGTTACTACAATATCAAAGGCATTTTCTAACACTGCTTCCCAAGCCCCGTTAGTATCCAACACAACTGGTCTTGCAAATCCAAGTCTCTCATAAGGAGGTTTTGGTATATCATGTAGTTGTATTTCAAGAAGTTTAGGAGTTCTACTGGTGTCTTGAGTAGATAATGTAATTCGATAACGAATATATTCTCTGTTTGGAGATTGTAATTCCCCACTTGTTCCAATAGCCTGCCATTCAGTCCAACTAGACAAATCATCTGATGTAGAAGTTTCAACTAAGCTTATCGATGTTATACCTGCAATGTATTCACTTGTAACTGATACTCTACCCGTTCCAGAAAGCCCACAGGCAGCTGCTATCGAATAAAACTGGCCACTTTGTGCATAGACTCCGCTTGTTGCTTTTAGTATGACAGAACCAGGGTCCACAAGAGCATCAACATCAGCAGTGCTGTCTCCACCGTTTGCCAAAATTGAAGATTTAAAATAGAAAATAAGATCCTCCATGGTAAGCGAAGAATCTTTTTCATAGAACCAGTCATCAAATCCTCCTGCGTAATAATAGGTATTTGCATGCATCCCCATCACAATGTCCGCAACACAGGATTGATTTAAGTCTCCCGTGAATGTTCGAACTGGAGATTGCCAGACAGCCCCATCACTTCGATCGCAAAGTAAGTTCTGTACCCTTTTGCTGTTTACCTCAATGATTGATGCAATAAAGTACCACCCGTTATTCTTTAGGGGAATAGTAGGTGTTTCTGTCTGGTCATATATCAGGGAGCCGGAAGAATTATACAGCATTAATCGCAACCTTCCCTGAAATAAAGAAACATAAAAAATTGGTTGGCCAGGGCCTTGTCTAGTATTGAAAATCGGGATATACGTCTGCCCCACAGAATAAGTAGTTGGGTTTATCCATCCACCAACAACAATCTTTTCACCTAAATCACTAAAAAAGCTACCATCATTGGTAGCCACTAAATGCGTCTTTTCACTTGTTGGATTAATGATATTCTGCCTAAAATATCTTCCTAATCTACCAGATGATAAGTTGGCTGATGTGCCTGACCATCCGGATACAAAGAAGTTTCTGTTATGACCAGAATCATCTGCAAGCATGTTATTGCTATCTGGTGTAGCTTCATTAAATCGCCAAAGAGCAACTGTCTTCTCGCTTACAGGAAACTCACCTGTAAAATCTGTCTGTGATGTTAAGATTGATTTAATTGCCACAAGCTCACCTCCATCTGCTTTTAGCCATAATCTTCAGCTCCGAAAAAGTTGCTCCCGCCACTGAAACTGTTATTTCATTTTCACCTTTGTGCAGTATAGGAAAGTTAAGCTCATCCAAGCCTGCAAGCCCATTTCTAAGTGTATTTCCGTTTGCATCGGTAATTTTTGCAGTTACTAATCCACTATCAATGACAAGCACTTCATCTGCTGCCAAAGCCCCAAATACTCGTAGTTCTTCGCCATTTGTCGTAATAGAAATGTAGGTGGATGATGAGCTGCTGATTATCCCCTTAAGTTGATAAACCGGTTCTGAATCCGCATTCCCAGTTAACCTTTTAATTTCATGAGCACCAACACTGGAAATCGTAAATTGTTCATCTATCAGTGCATAGGCGTGTGGATCTGGACAAATAAATTTTAATTCAAAGGCTCCAGCAGTTCTAAGTAATCTCTCACAATCTACTTGTTCAGTAAGCCGAGCATAAAAGTATCGATCGGGAATATCCTCTAATACAAGCTGCTTGAGACCATTCATTGGATTAAGCCATTCTGCAATAGAGTCTAAAACGCTCACTAAATCTGCAAAACTCTTTTGAGGATATACATTACAGCTGATTGTTATGATCCGCTCTGAACTATCACAACCAAAATCTGCAACTCCCGCCTTTCCTGGAACAACCTCATACGAATTTCGTAGAGCGGGCGATGCCTGCCACCTTGTAAGTTTTGCTTTTATCTTCATATTTTTTGAATTGATACCATTATAAACGAAGCCCATACATCGCCCTCCTTTATGCAGTTATAAATCTTCCTTGAGCTCGTGATCCTGTTTGCATTAAATTATATAGCTCCTGTGAAATCTTCCGAATGTCGTCCTCACTTCGAACAATCATCTGCTGTATCGTAATTAATGAACCTTCAAAAGTTCCATAGCTGCTACTAATGCCAGCTCCATTCATATTCAGATTGGAGTTGATGTCAAAATCAGTAGGGATAGCATTTTGCATATCCTTACTAACACTATTCATTGCTTTTTCAAAACCAACACCAATACCCTCTCCAAGGTTTTCGCCTATACCAGCAAATAATGTAGATGGTGAATGAATGCCAAAGAAATTTTTTATTTTATCGACAACACCACCAAAAAAGCCTGAAATTTTATCCCAAAGCCAGGCTCCAGCATCTGAGATACCCTGCCATAATCCTTTGATCAAATTGGTTCCAACCTGAGCCATTTGCCAAATTGAGCCTGTAAACCCTTTAACCAGTGCTGTAATAATTTGAGGTACAGCTTTTACAACCTCTACAATAATCGTTGGAAGGTTCTTAATCAGTGAAACTAACAGCATGATTCCCGCCTGAATAATCTGAGGTATGCTGCCAATAATAGCATTCACAAGAGAGGACACAATCTTTGGTATAGCAGTAATAACAGTCGAAATGATCTGTGGAAGATTTTGAACCAGTGCTACTAACAATTGCACTCCGGCATCAATAAACTGCGGAATTGAGCCCAAAATCGCTGTTATTAGCCCGTCGACAATTTGCGGAATTGCTTCTACAATTACTGTGATGATTTCTGGTAAAGCTGAAATTAAAGATGTTAGAAGTTGAATACCCGCTTCGATTATTTGAGGTATTGCACCAATAATAAAATCTACTATCCCAGTAATAATGACCGGCAATGCTGCAATCAACACTGGAAGAGCATCCAAAATACCCTGAGTTAGTCCAAGTACAAGCTGAAGTGCCGCCTCTAGGATCATTGGTAGGTTATCCAAAAGTGCCTGCACAATTTGTATCACTGCTGATACCGCAGCCGGAATTAACTGTGGCAGTGCTTCTGCAATTCCACTGACAATAGTTCCGATCATTTGTACTCCTGCCGTAACAAGTGCTGGTAAAGTTTCAATGATTCCATTGACTAATGTCATCAGTAGTATGACAGCCGCCTCTGTTATCTTCGGTAATGCAGAGGTAAGTCCTTGAACTAGAGAAATAATTATTTGAGAAGCAATATCCACTACAATTGGCAACTGCTCAGAAATAAATTGAACTGCTTCTTCTAAGATTCCACCAAAAGCATCAATTAAGCCTTGAACACCATCTTTCTCAAAGGCTTGAGATAATTCATCAATCCAACCATTAACCATCGGAAGAACAGTTCCAGAAAGCATGGTTGTTAACCCTTCAGCAAGCTGCCCCTTTAACGAAGCAACTCCATCCTCAAGAGTTGCCATTTGCCCAGAAAAAGTTTTGGATTGTGCTTCCATTGAACCATAGAAACGCCCACCTTCTGATGTTGCTGATGCAAATGCCTCCGCAACCATGTCTGCTGAAATTGCCCCTTTTGACATTTCCTCCTTGAGTTCACCGATGGATTTTCCGGTCTTACGTGAAATTTCCTCTAATGGGTTAAAGCCTGCATTAATCATTTGCATTAGGTCTTGCCCTGTTAACTTACCGGTTGAGGACATCTGTGCAAATGCTAAAGTTAAACTTTTGAATTTTTCGGCATCCCCCTGAGATATATCACCCAACTGTTTCATTCTTATTTGAGCTTCTTCTGCAGACATTCCAAAGCTCATAAGAGTTTGGGCTGATTGAGCAAGATCTTGCATTCCAAATGGAGTAGCCGCTGCTTCCTTTTTCAGATCATTCACTAACTTTTGTGCTTTTGCCTCATCGCCCAGCATGGTAGTAAACGATGCAGTATAACTTTCCATTTGAGCGTTGTATTCAACGCCATCCTTCATCGCACCCACAAATGCTTTTCCTATTCCCGCAATAGCCGAGCCTAATGCTTTTACTCCACCGATTATGGCATCTGATAGCAGATTTGCTTTAAGTACATCTCCCAAAACAGAGGTTTTCTTAGTGGCATCATCCATTTCATTGCCAACATCATCAACATTATCAGCAAGTTCATCGGCTGCATCAGCAGCATCTTCCATGTTGTCAGCACTTTCATCTGTAGCATCGGAATGATCACGCAAACTCTTATTGTTATTTTCAAGTTCTCGTTCCATGCCATTGAGCTCAGCCAAAGCTTTATTTAATTGAATCTGCCAATTTTGAGTTCTACGATCATTTTCTCCGAAAGAAGTGGAGGCATTATCTAGTGCAGATCGTAGTGTCTCTATCTTTTCTTTTTGTGCATCGATCGTTTTTTCTAATATTTCATTACGCGCTGTTAAGGCTTGGATGGACTTATCATTTTTATCAAACTGGGAGCTGATTAGAGCCATCTCACTACCTAAGACTTTAAATGCCTGGTTAATATCACGAAGTGCATTTTTAAATTCCTTTTCGCCTTCCACTCCGATTTTTAAACCGAAATTATCTGCCAAGATTACCTCCTCCTTTCGTTGAAAAATCAAATCCCATAAGGAATAATGTCATCGATATAAAGTTCCCGCTTCGGTTTTGACATCCCAAGGAACTGCTTATGACACTCCCATAAATCCATAAGCAAGCCAATAGGTGTAAGCCATGTTTCCTCTTCAGTGCGATTTAAATGAACAGTTCCGTAATATAAAAGCCGGGTAAAGAGTTCATTCTCATTTACCCGGTTTGCACGTTTTTTGAGTCATCTTCAGACTCAATATTCCTTTTTGTTCCCTTGAACATAGCTTCTGTTAGAGCACTCTTATATGTCGCTAGTTCCAAAGGAGAAGTAAGAAGCTCAACTTCTTCTTGAGTAAGAAGCGGCTTTTTGTTATCTGGATTTCGCAGGTTATGAATGAGCAGGCTCTGATTGGCCATTAAAGTTATCAGCCAGACTATTTCATCCAGTGCCATTTCGAAGTTCTCAGACTTCATCAATTTTTCACCCAAATTTTCAAGGCCACCATATCTACCCGCAATTTCTTTCGTGGCTTTAGTAGTAAGAATAAGTTCATACTCCTGCCCGCCAATATTAATCATTGCACTTCGTTCTTTATCCATTTCAATTCCCCCTTACTCTCCAATTCCACTAGAAGCTGCGAATGTGGGCTCATACACTTCGTTGAACCAGCTATTAATAACCGTTGAAGTTACCCCTTCATCACCCTCGTTAACTTCCGCCTTCCATGGATGCTTACCTTGACCATCTAGCTTATTTCTTCGAAGCACTGTTCCTTCGATAGTTGGGGTTGAAAAAGTGATACTATCGCCTTTTGTCGCTAAGTTTGTTGCAGGAATTCCAAACTTCACACGATACAGCCAAAAGTATCGGTATTTACCGTTTGCTTTTTGTGCTCTGAAGCCAATCGCAACTGGAGCTCCACCATCCTCACTGGTTGAGATGAGCACATGATTGTCATCAATGGTAGCTCCTGTTAAATCTCCGGCAGCTGCTACACCTATATCATCAATACCGAGTGTAAGGGTACCGCTTTTAAATTCTTTTACAATCTCAGCAGCACCATCATCTGCATAAAGAGTTGCCTCAGCAAGCTCAACGGAAAGTTCTGCACTGATTGCTTTTGCCAGAGGTTTCGGTGTTTCATAGGTTTCATCACCGTTTATGTCTTCAGTGATTTTTGCATAATAAAGCCTATCAAGACCTATCGTAGCCATTTCTTATTCCTCCATTTCCAATTGAAATTCATATGATTTAGCCACATCTATGGCATAATGGTGATAATCGGTATCATCCTCATGTCCAATGTACCGACGGTCCGTTATAGTAAAATCCGCACCCAAAAGAGTGCGGACAATAGTGTTTTTTATAGTTGTATAATTTCCTTTTACAAATAAGGAAAGTCTAGCTTCCTGTACTTCATATCCTGGTGCATTATCAGCATGAACTTCGAATAAATCAATAAGTGGTGTAATTACAATATAAATATCAGGAGGAACACCAGAAAACCGTCCTGTCTCTACTGGAATATTGCACATATCTGCAATGAATTTGAGTTCATTTAATATACTCATAAGTTTTCTACCTCCTGCTCAAACCTTTTCTTCATAGCGTCAATACATGCTTTTCTTGACGCACTTCTTGCAGGCTTTAAAAATGGTTTTGGTGGCTGACCTGATTTTCCATATTCAATAATATTGGCTATCTTGGCATTACTTTCGCCATTTCTTCGTGGCTCCTTGAAACCCACCTTCACGTTAAAATTTCCATTCCTATCTACTTTTGCCGGAGACAGTCCCAGGGAATTGACAAGCTCACCAGTAGACCGACTTTTCTCTTTTGTTCCACTACCAACTACAGCTTTCAAATTTGACATTACCTTTTCTAAAACAATTTCTCCGCCTGACTCAAGTACTTTTGGAATAATTTCATCCGTCTTTTCTCCCAGTCTTGATAGTTTTAGAAGGAACTCCTCAGGCATTTTAACTTGTACTTTAGCCACTTGACCCCACCACCTTTTTTGCCAAAACTTCAATATATATGCCTCTGCCTTTTACATCTTCAACATTTGTAATCTCATAACGACCATCACTACACACAATCACCGTATTGGTAGACACCTCAACATCAGGTATCTTACGAAAGCAAAACAGAGCAGTCGCTTCAGAAAATACTGCTCGATTGGCCCATTTTTCATTACCATGACGTTCTTCTTTATAAGCACGAACAGAAGCAAGGATGATATCCTTAGATTTACCGAAACCTTCACTGTCTCTCGTTGTTTCAACGGATATGATATCAATAAAGGTGTTCATCTTACCAAAACTCATACTCTACACCTTCCAATCTCGGTCAAGTCTAAGCAGTAAATTTACAGTGTTCCAAACTTGTTGGCTTGCCTGGACGTTATCAGCAAAAAAGCCGCCAGTACTGCCATCTCGACTTTCATAGAAGTGAGATGATAACATGATGACGGCTTGCTCTGTAGTTGGTGGCATTTCATTTTCAGAATAATGTCCTTCTGGTAGATGCTGATAACTCTCGGCATAAGCGATAGCGGTGTTGATATACATTTGAAGAAGCTCATCATCGCGTTCATGCTCGAGAATTAAGTTAGCTTTTACTTTTTCAAATAGAGTCATAACCGTCACCATCCTTTTTTTAAGGCGTATCCGCAGTCATGATTCCTGCGGCTTTAAGCTTACTTAGTAAGGCATTAAAGTCTGTCACCAAAGCTTCTACAGTTTCCGCAGTACTTGCTGGTTGATTATCAAGAACAGGGAGCCCAGTTACTTTGGCTCCCTCTTCAATTACAAGCTCTCCACCTATAACTGTCTTTTCCCCGCCTTGTTCGGTGTAGTTCTTTGCGTTATAGCTCATCATTTACACCTCCCATTAAGCCTTCTGCTGAAGAACTTTGATGGCTTCAGGTAAGATAAGCTTTCCATCTACACGCTGGCTCGCAAGGAAACCAACCTGCCCTGTGGTTGCAAAAAGCTCGTTTAAACGTTTGAAAGAACGTCCCTGTCTATCGGCAATCCAATAATATCCGAAATCACCGAAGGCAATAGTTTTAGCTCCAGCTTCAATAGTAGGAGCATAAGCTGAAGTATAAACCGGACGATTTAATAAAGTATCTGGAGTACCTGCTGTTAAAGAAGGCTGCCACAGATATTGACCTTGACCGTCTTTCAGCTTACGGATTGCCTTTACTGTTGCATCATTCATCAGGAATACCGCGTTCTTTCTATATGGCGCTTTTAATGAGTAAACAAGATCGATAATCTCATCTGCAGTAATAGCAGTTGCAGACCCTGCTGTCACTCCAAGCTGTGCTCCGCCTGTTGCGTTGAAAATACCAGTAGGTTTTCCATCTCCATCTCCAACTAAAAAAGCTTCTTCTTCCTTAGCACCGATTCTACGGGCAAATTCAGTGGAGATATAATTCTCCAGATCAAATACACTGTCATTGAGAAGTTCATCAGAAACTTTAATCATTGTACCCAGCTTGTAAGCACCAATAGATGTCTGACCGAATACAGAATCACTCTCATCAAACTCCTCACCTTCGTCAAGCCAAGCAGCTGTGCCTTTGGTCACCACAACCGGGATTTTACGATCACCACTTGAAGTTTGAATAATCTTTGCAAGTTTACGGAATACATTCTCTTCCTCAAGAGTTTGAACCAAGGTGCTCTCAAATTCATCAGGAACAAGGTATCCTCCCTCAGAATCAGTGCCTACAGATAAGGCGTTTAACACATCATGACGAGGGTTTTTGCTACGCATTACGTTCCAGAATGCTTTCCTATATTCATCACTGGCTCTTCCGGTCTTTGTATCCATCCCTGGAACAGCTGGCTTTCCAGTAAGAGGCATATTTACTGGCTTATTAAGCTCTGCTTCAAGAGCCTCTTGACGTTCCAATCTTGCTATTTCCTTACCGAGATTAATAATGTCTTCTTCCATTTTGTCATAGGTTGCTGCATCTTCTGCGGATACAAGCCCATCACTACCACGCTTTGAATCAAGAAATGCCTTTGCTGCTTCCCATGCTTTTGCGCGTTTTTCACGCAGTTCAAGAATTTTACTCATTTTTATTCCTCCTAATATTTCAATAAATTAAGCCGCTCATAAAGCGGCTCTACTGACTGTTTTACAACTGGTTTTTGAAGTTTATTCATTAGTGAATTGGTCACTGCTCTTCTGCTGAATACAAAGCTGTCTTGTAGTGAACTCTCTCCTGGTTTGAACATAATGTCATCTGCAAAACCAAGCTCAACTGCCTTATTGGCGTTTAGCCAAGTTTCAGCATCCATCAGGTGCGACAACCTTGTTCTAGATAAGCCGGTTTTAAGCTCATATGCATTGATGATGCTCTCTTTCACTTCATCAAGCATTTGGATTGCTTTTTGCATCTCCTCACTATCGCCAATAGCTATGGTAAAGGGATTATGGATCATCATCAGTGAGGTAGGAGACATTAAGACTTCCGTCCCTGCCATAGCGATGACAGAAGCAGCTGATGCAGCAATACCGTCAATCTTTACAGTGACGTTTCCTTTATAATCCATTAGCATGTTGTATATCTGAGATGCTGCAATACAATCACCACCAGGAGAGTTAATCCAAACTACTATGTCTCCTTCACCACTCATTAGCTCTTCTCTAAAAGCAGCTGGGGTAACATCATCCTCAAACCAACTCTCCTCGGCAATTGCACCGTTTAGATAGAGGGTTCGTGTCTGTGTATCTGTGTCGCGAACCCAATTCCAAAATTTCTTCATTCAGGTTTTCCCTCCAATCCTTCTTTATTTGCGAAAATACCCGCATCTTCAAGTTTGGTCATATTGCCATTGATTAGATATAAATCTCCTCCAAGCTCTGGTGGGATTCGATCAAGGTTCTCAAGCTCCCTAATATCATTGGCACTCATCCAGCCGTTCTGTCTCGCGGTTGCATACCCATTCATTCGAGAAACATAATCACCTCGAAGCAGTCCATCTACATTGAACTTGGCAAAATAAAGTTTCTTTTCATCTGGCCTTAAAAGTGCTCGGCTGATGGTCTGCTCCCAACGAATCACCCAAGGATCTAATGTGTATTTCACAAACTCCAGTGACTGTTGCTCAATATTAGAAAAGCTCGATTTTTCCAAGTCTCCTACCATATGTGGAGGTACGCGGAAAATTCGAGCGATTTCATTAATCTGAAATTTTCTTGTTTCTAAGAACTGAGCTTGTTCTGGTGAGATACCAATAGGCTGATACTTCATTCCTTCTTCAAGCACCGCTACACGATGAGAGTTACTGCTTCCCTGATAGGCTGCATTCCAACTATCCCGTACTTTTTGAGGGTCTTTAATGGTACCTGGATGCTCAAGTACCCCTCCTGGAGCAGCTCCGTTAGCAAAGAATTTAGCTCCATATTCCTCACAAGCAATTGCCATACCTATAGCATTCTTAGCCATTGCAATCGGCGAATAGCCCACTAGTCCATCAAAGCCTAAGCCAGGTATATGAAATACATCACTTGGTCTAAGTGTGACTGTCATACCTTTCATCGTAGGTGCTTCATCAGAATACTTAGTATAAGTATAATAAAGAGCGCCACTGGAATCCCGATCCACCGACATTCGATTAGGCATTAACGGATATAGTGCTATGACTTCGCCTTTGCCATTTCGAATAATTTGTGCATAGGCATTACCCCATAATAAAAGATGAGTCATTAACGTTTCTCGGAAAACGAAAGAACTCATCTCTGGATTTGGCTCATCATGTAATAAAAAATACAGTGGATGAGAAAGTGCTTTCTCCTTACCACCGCTATCAGTGTGTTTATATAAGTGAAGGGGAAGTCCTGCCACAGCTTCTGCTAGTATTCTTACGCAAGAATAGACCGCAGTCATTTGCATTGCTGTATGCTCGTTTACTGGTTTACCGCTTGTTGTACCACCAAAAAAGAAGCTGTAATTGCTCCCTATGGTTCGGTTCTGAGGTTTATCACGTGCTTTGAAAATATTCGAAAACAATCCCATCTGCATCACTCTCCTTTGCTACAAAATAAGAAGCCCTCGACCGTCATAAACAGAATTTCCTGATCCACCTTTGCGGATTGCTCGGTCAAGAGCCATAATGGTAGCGACAGCTCCATCGATTCTTTCAGTTGATTTTTCTTTATCAGGCTTGATATTCCCAGCAGGATCAGTACGTATAAAGATATTATCCATCATCCATCGCAAAACCGGATGTCCACCATGGGCCAGTTTCTCCTCTAAGGTAAGCTTCATTAATTCCTTTGTAGGTGGACTCATATCTTTAAATCCCTGACCAAAAGGAACTACCGTAAATCCTAGGTTTTCTAGGTTCTGAGTCATTTGCACAGCTCCCCAACGGTCAAAGGCTATTTCTCGGATGTTATATTTCATACCAAGTTCTTCAATAAAACTTTCAATGTAACCATAATGCACCACATTTCCTTCAGTGGTGTGTAAAAACCCCTGTTTCTCCCATACGTCATAAGGTACATGATCACGCTTTACCCTTTGATCCAGATTATCTTCCGGAATCCAGAAATAGGGAAGGATGATATATTTATCTCCCTCATACTCAGGCGGGAAGATAAGAACAAATGCTGTAATGTCAGTGGTAGAAGATAAGTCCAAACCACCATAGCATGCACGCCCTACAAGGCTTTCTGGGTTTATAGTAAATGCACATTTATCCCACTTTTCCATAGGCATCCAGCGTACCGACTGTTTAACCCATTGATTTAAACGGAGTTGTCTAAACAGGTTCTCTTCTGCTGGATTTTGCTTTGCACTTTCACAAGCAATATGAATCTTTTCTATGTCAACGGTAATGCCCATTGAGGGGTTGGCTTTCGCCCACACCTTTGGATCGGTCCAGTCATCATTCTCATCAGCACCATAAATAACTGGATAAAATGTAGGGTCAACCTTTCGCCCTTCAAGGATGTCTTTAGCCTTTTGATGCACCTCGTAACAAATGGAGTGTGTATCATTTCCGGCAGTCGTAATTAAGAAATACAGTGGCTGCTTTCTTGCATCACCAGAGCCATGAGTCATGACATCGTAAAGCTGTCTATTTGGCTGAGCATGAAGTTCGTCAAATACCACACCATGCACATTTAGTCCATGCTTGGTATATGCCTCTGCAGATAAAACTTGATAGAAACTACCTAGAGGTTTATAAACAAGTCGTTTTTGCGATAGTACCGGTTTAATTCTTGCTTTCAGAGCTGGACATTGTTCTACCATATCCACTGCTACATCAAAAACAATGGAAGCTTGCTGTCTGTCAGATGCACATCCATATACTTCACCACCATGCTCAAAATCGCCACAAGTAAGCAGTAAGGCAACCGCTGCTGCAAGTTCAGATTTTCCTTGCTTTTTAGCGATTTCGATATATGCAGTATTAAATTGACGGTAGCCATTGGGCTTTAAAATTCCAAAAACATCGCGGATAATCTGTTCCTGCCAGTCTATCAATTCAAATGGCTGCCCATACCATTCTCCCTTGGTATGCTTTAAGCAATTAATAAAAGACACCGCATTATCTGCAGCGTCCTTATCATATACCGAACCATCCGCCTTAAAGATGGTCGGCTTATATTTTTTTAGTTTACGTATAGCCGCCACCTCCTTATGGATACGAAAAAAGGAACCCCCTAAGAGTTCCTTAATATTTTATATAGTTGATTAGGCTATTTTATTTTGTTTTGTCTTCCCCTGTCAGAATAAAATGGACATATGCTTCTTTATCCTTTTCAAGGTAATCTACTAGCTTACTATAGCCTTCTCTTAAAGCAATGCTAGTCACAATCGGGATATCAAACATATTTGTTTCACCTGAATCTCGAATGGCAAGTATTTGTTTTTTTATGGTTTGGTACATTCATTATCCTCCTCAAAAGAATCCGCTACCGCTTTACGCAGAATCTCCACATCAAAACCTGCACTTTTATAGCCGTCTAGAATGGTGCTGTAATAATAACAGCTTGGCTGGCCTAATGGCCTTCCTTCATTCATGATGTAGACCATAGCCTGAACAGTTTTACCATTCAATCTCACTTTAATGGTTTCTTTACGATATAAAAATGGCCATCCTTCATAGCGGTCAAGAGCCGCTTCATCTGCCGGTGTGATATCCCAGACTAACACTGGAACACTTTCGCCTTTGAAAGGCTCTATGGTTGCCACTGCTCCCGCGTGTGATCCTCTAAAAAGCAGCCGATAACCTTTTATTATACTTGCCCCAACTACCTTGGCTGTGGGGCATCTGTTTGCCATTTGCTCCAGATTAAGATTAGAACCATAGGCAAGATATAGTTTGTTACTCATTGCTTTCCTCCTTCCTAGTTTAGGGCCTTAGGGCAGCTCAAGCCGCCCGAAACCGCCAAGCTGCATAACCTGAAAGCGCTGCTGTTAAATGCTCTCTGCAGTTTTTGAACTCTTCTCCTATAAAACCAATACGGTTTAGGTAGGTTCTCATGGCAAACTTTTCATTTTCTACTTGAGGCTTCTTCGCAGAGGCAAATTTTTGTGTTAAAGCTTGGTTGTTTAAAGCTAAGGCAAGAACAATATAGCTTCTTACCTTGCCTGCGTGCAGCTCGCTGTTAAAGCCTCTTAGCTCAACCGTATGATTCCCAGTAAAAAAGCTATGTAGATTAAGGAAATGGTATCTACTATTGTGATAATGTGTACCCCTGCTTTCGCTGTAGCCTTCATACCAAATGTCCTCAATCTGTCTCATGGTTGTTGGCTTTTTGTGGTTCATCTTCTCAACTAAAATGCTATCCATCTTCTTGCAGTAGCGCATTCGCTCTGGCGCAATCTGTAGTGCTTTATAAAAAAGATCGTTTTTACTTGCAATAATATTTACAAAGTTTCGGATGCTTCTTGGTGTATGATTGGAGCCATCTAAATGAATGTGAATTCCACAAGAAGTGTTTGTAAAGGCTCCAGCCTTTCGAAGCTTTCTTACTAGCTCCTGCAAAGTTTCAATGTCCTCCCGGTAGGTTAGGATTGGGCTAACCAGCTCAACGCTATAATCTCTACCTGCAGCTACTTTTCTTCTACCTTCTTTTCTTTGGCAGTTGATGCTCCCATCGTACATAAACTTCCACACGCGCCCATCTGGAGCTTTTACCTTCTTGGTGTCGTAGTAAGTCCCGCCTTCACTGTAATTGCCTTGCAAAAATTCTGCAGCGACCCTGGCTGCTTTTTCTCTTGTAATTCCTGTAAATTCAATTTCGATTCCGAATTTTGCGCTTAACATCGTACCTCACTCCTTTTAAAGTGTGTTTATCCTTTCGGCATGTACATATATCACTCTAAAAGGCTTAAATAGCAAGACAATTCTTCAATATAAATCTACATATTTACTGCCATATTGGGCTTAAAAGTGTATGTTTACTCTTCGATTTTCTTGTATAAATCCTCTCCAAATACCACTCCTAGGGAACTGCCTGAATCCCAACTGACGTGGATGGTACCCATGTCATCAACACTAGTAACCGTACCTTTAGCCCCAGGCTGAAGCTTGGTATAAGGGTCATTCATTTTAAGTAGCATGACACGAGTTCCTGGAGTGTAATAACTTCTAAGTTGCTTTAGCATTTCTGGGTGAATGATATTCATTATTCACTCACCTCCTCATGCTTAGCAGTTCCGCTTTTGAAAGCAGAGCTACCCAACAGTTTGGAGAGAAGAATCTTTCGTTCTGTTTTGTATTCTGGCCCGATAAAGCCAAGTCTTAGAAGGAAACAACGGAAAGCGTACTTTTCATTCTCCACTGATTTCTCGGTCGAGTTGACGCGGGTCTGCTTCTTTGCCATTTCACAAAGTGCTGTTACAAAGTGGGTATAAGCCTTAACCTCCTCTGCGGAGCACTCACTCTGGAACCAAGGGAAGGTTATAAATTCCTCATTTATGATAATGGGAATAGAATCAGTATCAAGTGCTTTCTTTATAAGGGTTTCTTTGCTTTCTACCAATCCTTTTAGGTTACCAAGTGCAGTTTCGCTAAAACCCTCCCTCGGCATTTGAATAATCAAACTAATAGCTTCTTCGGTTTCATTTGATTCGCTGTATACGGGAGATTCTTCGTAATCATTATATGGGCTTACCCTTCCACCAAGAGCCGCTTCATAGGGAATTTGAATATTTTCAGGAACAAGCTCTGCTTTTGGAAGTGGTGTGTCATATTCTTCCGTAGCTGCCTTGAAGTCATGAAAGCTTAATAGAGCATCAACCAGTTCAGAATTATCTGGTCCTCTGACTACTCCATTTTTGTCAATATTGTAGTCTGCCACCTCATATGCAAATGTAGGTGCTCCAAGATATCTTACAGGAGCATTCAGTTTTTGGCTGATTGCGTTGACTAACTCTTTTCTTTTTGCTCCTGTGACATTATAGTTTATCTGCATTTTTATACCGCCTTTCTATTTTCGGTACATACATATATCACTCTAAAGGCTGTTAATATCAAGTCATTTAGGGCATCTTTCTGTAGAAAATACTGTTCCATTAATCGGCGGTATTCCGTGCAGATAACACAATGCCAGTCAGCACAAAACAGACGCATGGAAGTGCTACACCATTACCCCACATTTTGTACTCAGCTGAATCGGAATGGGGGTTGTTAAGCCATTTTATAATTTGCTTTCTTGTTTTTGGCTTGCTGCTTTTACCTATGATTTTGCGATGGGTTTCCCAAACCTCCGTCCAGAATGAAATTTCATCTTCTGTAGGATTTTCCGTCCCAAGGTCATCACACCAATCATCAGGAAAGCCTTGTAATCTTGCACATTCCGTTGGTGTAAGCCTTCGAACAATATAGTCTGGTTCAACCAATCCATTTTGGTATCCTGAATTAGTTCCATTGATTATCGTATTTGAAGTACCGTCCTGCCTGTAGTATTGACTTTCAGTTTTCATCTGAGGATAAAACGAAGCTGGGTGTGCCACTGCTCCAGGTCCTTTTGCCGTGAGTGTAGGTTGCTGCTCTTCATCTATAGCAGGTTTATATAGTGCGTTCTTTCCTTGGTTAAAAGCTGCCCTATCAATACCGTAAGATGGCTGAGTCACAACAGGGGCATCCTTATAATCTCTCGACAATAACGTTGGCGCTTTATCTTCTTCAACCTGGGCATAGGCTCCAGTAGTCATGGCATAGGCAACAGCATGACGATCAGCGGTATTAAGTGTAAAAGAAACATCCTCATCTATACCGCTTCCTTGGGGACCATTTTTATCCTCTCTTCCAATCATCGAGCCTTGTAGAGCAACTACTACCATGCCACCTTGATTACACCCTGGATTTCCTCCATTGGCATCAATGGTTCGAGAAGTATCCGCTTCATATATACCGCTATGTGGATTGCTTGACAGCATGGAGTTGCTCTTATCAGAACAGATGCCATATGCGGTAGGTACAAAAACGGTCTGGTCATTATTGCATCCAAGAGTGGCAGACTTATCATCCTGTATCAAAGCCCCCTTACCACCACCTTCACAGCCAGAGCGGATTTTTAATGTTTTAGGTGTATTCATAATAAGAGGTACATTCCCACCGCCAGTTCCCATACGAGAGGTTAGCGTCTGTACTTTATTATCCTCTGAGAGTTTTACACGACTATCAGTTGGATGATTTTCAATAACAACAGCCGTTTGGTTATCTCCCATGTTTGCACGAAGGGATCCACTTAAATTTTCATCAGTATGGCCACCAACTCGAGAAGCAGCGCCCGGTTCAAAGGACATGACTGCACCTGGAACAACACCTGCTCGAAGGGTAGGGGAACGTTCTTCCTCATATCCTACACTTCGACTCTTGGCGCTGTGTTCGGTACAAAATCCGCTTGACTGCATGACGCAAGGCTGATGTCCGTGTTCCTCCGCTCGAAGTGTTGCGGTAATATCCTCCGAAACAGACATCACTTTCTCGCCTTGGTCATTTAAACAAGTTATGCTATCGCCTGTTTTTCCAGTGCTGTTTTTAGCATTTCCGGCAGTTCTTTGCCACGGGCTGCCGCTCGGCGTAAAATTCCTTGGCATGCCTTCGGACTCAAATAGTATTTCTCCGGCACATCTGTCTGCAAAATCTGCGACAAGGTAGATTCTACGACGACGCTGGGGGACTCCGAAATATTGCGCATCGATAGTTCGGTAAGCCACACTCCATCCGTCTCCCATATAGATGTCAGCGTATGGCCATCGTCCTTTTTCAGGTAAAGGCACTGAGGTGTTCGGCTCTTTGACACCGATGACCGCTTCGAGGACTGCCCTAAAGTCCTCCCCTTTATTTGACGAGAATGCGCCGGGGACATTTTCCCAGACTGCATACCTTGGATATTGTCCATTGGTCTTACACCTCATTTCCTTGATAATTCTTATTGCTTCATAAAAAAGGACGGATTGTTCTCCGTCCAGACCAGCTCTTTTACCCGCCACACTCATATCTGTGCAGGGAGAGCCAAATGTTATGATGTCTACAGGTGGAAGCTCCGCACCATTTAATTTGTTTATATCCCCATAGTGTTTCATCTGTGGGATGCGTTTGGTCGTAACTCTTATAGGAAACGGCTCAATTTCAGATGCCCATAAAGGCTCAATGCCACAGATCAGACCGCCTAGAGGAAAACCTCCGCTCCCATCAAAAAGAGAACCGAGTGTCAATTTACTCATCTGCATTCACCTCCGGCAGGTCACAATATCTGATTTTCGAACCATCTCTTAAAACAAACACACCGTCTGAGTTTCCAACTTGTTCAATATACCTTTTTACAATAACATCACAGTACTTTTCATCCAGTTCAATGGTGTAGCAGATTCTATCTGTCTGCTCACAGGCAATCAGTGTGCTTCCTGAACCACCAAAAGGATCAAGCACGATACAATTAGAAAGGCTTGAATTCAAAATAGGGTAGGCCACAAGTGCAACTGGCTTCATCGTAGGATGATCACTGTTTTTCTTCGGTTTCTCAAATTCCCAGATGGTGGTCTGCTTTCTATCGGAATACCAGTTATGCTTGCCTTTCTTTTTCCACCCAAAGAGAATAGGTTCATGCTGCCACTGATAAGGAGAGCGACCGAGAACAAGGGACTGCTTTTTCCAAATACAAGTACCGGAAAGATAAAATCCTGCATCGGAGAATGCTCTTCTAAAATTGAGTCCTTCGGTATCCGCATGGAATACATAAATAGAAGCGTCCTTCGCCATTACTGCTTCGGTGTTCTGAAATGCTGCAAGCAGGAAATCGTAGAACGCTTCGTTAGCCATATTGTCATTTTTGATTTTTCCAGCAGTGCCTTCATAGTTAACATTATATGGAGGGTCCGTAACTACCAAATTAGCAGTTTTCCCATCCATCAAGACATTAAAGGTGTCTTTCTTTGTACTGTCTCCGCAGACTAATCGATGCTGCCCAAGTAGCCAAATATCCCCTAAATGCGAAACAGCGGGCTTTTTCAGCTCGCTGTCTACATCGAAATCATCTTCTTTTATATTATCCTTAAGGGAATCCTTGAAAAGATCCTCCAACTCTCCCGGGTCAAAACCTGTCAAAGACACATCAAAGTCTGAAGCATTTAAGTCCGTGATGAGAAGTGCTAATTTGTCTTTATCCCAATCACCACTTATTTTATTTAGTGCAATGTTCAGCGCCTTCTCCTTTTGCTCATCCATTTCAACAACTACGCATTCTATCTCATCCATGCCCATACTCAGCAGGATTTTCAAACGTTGATGGCCTCCAATGACTCTGCCTGTAGTCTTATTCCATATTACGGGTTCTACATATCCAAACTCCTCAAGGGAGCGTTTAAGTTTCTCATATTCCGGATCACCCGGTTTTAAATCCTTCCTTGGGTTATATTCAGCGGGGATGAGTTGTTTAGTTTTTATCTTCTCTATCAACATACTTTTCCACCGCCTTTCTAAATTCACTGTACTTATTTACATCCTCCCACGGGAATAGACAACTATTAAAGTGACCATAAACAGCTGTATCAGAGTAAATCACATTTCTAAGACGTAGATTTTCAATAATGGCTGCAGGTCTTAAATTGAAAACTTCCTGTGCAGCAAGAGTTAATATTTCGTCAGAAACAATACCTGTGCCAAGGGTATTTACATAAAAGGCTACAGGATTTGCCTTACCAATGGCATAGGATATACTAACTTCACATCTCTTTGCATAACCACACCAGACGATATGCTTTGCAATGTACCGAGCCATATAGACACCGCTTCGGTCAACCTTGGTGGGGTCTTTACCACTAAGTGCGCCACCTCCATGGGATGCAAGTCCTCCATAGGTATCAACCATAATTTTTCTACCAGTTAAGCCTGTATCGGCAGCGGGACCACCTTCGACAAATCTACCAGAGGGGTTAATGAGAAGTTCTGTTTCATCATCAAATGGGAAGTCCTCAAAGCACTGCCATAGGACATTGTTAAGGATATCTGTCTTTAGTTCTTCCTGTGTTTTATTCTTATCATGCTGTACCGATATCACAATAGTCTTTATTCGCACTGGAGTGTCTCCTTCATATTCCACCGTCACCTGCGCTTTACCATCTGGGTGGATACCTTTTATCAGTTTCCCTTTTCGGCAATCATCCAGTCTCTTTACAATCCTGTGAGATAGTACAAGGGGTAGGGGAAGCATTTCTCCTGTTTCCTTTGTAGCATAGCCATACACAGTTCCTTGGTCTCCAGCACCTATCGAACCATACTGTTCGTTTATCCCATTTCTTACTTCCAGTGCAGTATCCACGCCAGTTGCAATATCTACACTTTGTTTGTGTACAAATACATAAATCAAGAATTTAAGAGGGTTGTATCCAATCTCTTTAAGGACATTCCTAACAATGTATCGGATGTCTATTTTCTCGCTGCAGGAGATTTCGCCCGCCACGATAATTTTCCCTTTGGTTGCCATTACCTCACAAGCGACACGTGATGCTTTGTCTTTACGTAAACATGCTTCTAAAATGCTATCTGCTATGATGTCGCATAGTTTATCAGGATGTCCAGCACATACACTTTCAGCTGTTAAATATCTTTTACTCATTATATATCTCCTCATCTTTATTTTCCTCTGCGGGCAGTCAACAGTCGTTCCATCACATCATCCTGTGGATTTGCACCGGAATACTCTGTCGCACAGTTTTCACGAACGATCTGATATATTTCCATCCAGAGCCTGTTTGTCTGGCTCATAAAGTTCTGACTCATAGCTACATAAGGACTTTGAATAGCATTGCCGGTAGTTGGGTGCTTGGCAAGAAAACCAAACTCGGTTACCGCTTCCTCACACTGTATCCATCTGGCTGCACTCATGGCATATCGTTCTAGAAGCTGTGGAAGCACCAAATGGGCACAGCCTCGCTCCTCAAGCCATTTCCAAGTAATTTCATAAATCTCACTGGC
Source organism: Petrotoga olearia DSM 13574 (assembly GCF_002895525.1). Lineage (GTDB taxonomy): Bacteria > Thermotogota > Thermotogae > Petrotogales > Petrotogaceae > Petrotoga > Petrotoga olearia. The sequence continues at coordinate 175,217 of NZ_AZRL01000003.1, read as the reverse complement.
TACTAGGGTTTTCCCGTCCTTTTGCACTGCTGAGAGCATGGCCCTTGGCTTTGGCATTTCCTGCCCCTTTAAGTCAGCGGTATTTTTGAAGTCGATGATTTCTAGCTTTCTCTTGCCGGGATTTCCCTCAGCAATTTTATCTATAAGTGCTTTCTTTTTCTGACCAGATCCAATACGAGCACCACCTCGATTTGTACCATCTTTGGCCATTAACTCACCTCTTTTCTTATTAGGGGTTATTACCCCGTTTGAAACTGCGACTTTTTGCACGAAGCCCCACGCCCGTTGCACGAAACATATCCACCGGAGATTTTGACCGCCCCTGATATGCACCCTAAAAAATGGACAACCATTGAAATGAATTTGGAAGCGAGAAATCAAAACGCTGGACAAATAACCGAGTGAGGGAATCAATATCATGGACAGATAAAAAAGTTTGGAATTCATAAAATGGACACCAAATCATGCTATGATAATTCAAACGACTTCTTCGCTCTCCAAAAGGAGGATTTCAATGGCAAAGGATGGTACGAACAGGGGCGGCGCGCGTCCCGGAGCAGGCCGCCCAAAGAAAAGGGACGACGGGAAGTATGAGCATGTTGAGCTCACCGCCGAACAAATTCATGAGCTGCTGGACTCGCCGCATATCAGCTATGTTTCAAGGAAATCCGTATCATATACAAAGGCTTTCAAGGAGCATTTCTGGCAAAGATACTGCGATGGCGTCGACCCGAAACAGATATTTGAAGATGCCGGGCTGAACACGGCGATCCTGACAAGAAGCAGGATCAATGGTCTTCTAAAAACACTCAGGCATCAGAAAGAGAAAGGGCTTTCCTTTACCGAGGGCAGCGAGCCGCAGGTCGATCAGCCTGAAAAGACCTACGACTTTCCCAAACCGCCGCGCAGATCCAACAAATCGAAGCTGCCGGTGTTAAGCGAGGCCGACATTGCGCAAATGTACAATCAGGTTGCATACATGTCCCAGGAGATAGAGTTTCTAAAAAAAATTATCTTGGCGGGACAGGAGAAAAAGTAGCCATGTATATGAACGCAGCACCTTCAGTAAAATATGAGATAATACGCGTGACGATCAGCCGCGACAACAATCTTCTCAACATTTCCGAGTTGTGCAAGCTCGCCGGCGTTTCCCGCTCCGGCTACTACAACTGGGTCGCTTGCGAAAAGAAACGGAAGGAGCTTGAAGAGCAGGATCGAGCGGATTTTGAGCTGATTCTGCTGGCATTTCAGTATCGCGGCTATGACAAAGGCGTCAGGGGCATACATATGCGCTTGCTGCATCAGAAGCCGCCGGTTGTTATGAATCCAAAGAAAATACGGCGGCTTATGGCAAAGTACAACCTCCGCTGTCCCATCCGCAAGCCGAACCCATATCGCAGGATTTCCAAGGCTATGCAGACGAACAATGTCGCTCCGAATGTTTTAAACCGGCAATTCAAGGCTTTTGGCCCGAGAACAGTGTTGCTGACAGATATAACCTACATACCTCGCTATTCCCACCATGCGGGCGGCTCTCTGAAGTACACCTATGTTTCGGTGATCATGGATGCGTTTACGAAGCAGGTGCTGGCCTGCGTATGCAGTACTTCCCTTGAGGTGGATTTTGTTCTTGATACGGTCAAACAGCTGATAAATAACCATGGCGGCGAGCTTCGCACCGATACGCTGATACATTCGGATCAAGGCTGCCATTACACAAGCACCAAGTTTGTTGAGATACTGGGGAACTATGAGCTGCGCAGATCGATGTCCCGCCGGGGCAACTGTTGGGACAACGCCCCGCAGGAGAGCTTATTTGGGCACATGAAGGACGAAATACGCCTGCTTAACAGCGACGCTCATCAGCAGATTCAAAGGAAAGTGCTGGATTGGATCGATTACTACAACAACGAACATTACCAATGGTCGCTTGCAAAGCTTTCACCGAACGAGTACTATGAGTACATAAAAACAGGGGTGTATCCGTTATCCTGCATAAGCGATGAATGCAATGTCAGGGGCTCCGCCCCCGCCCCCCCCGGAGTTTAACGCTTTGGTTTCCGGGAAAGGCAATCGAGTAGGAGGGAAAATTAAATAATTTTCCCGACCTCTCACACCACCGTACATACCGTCCGGTATACGGCGGTTCTCTAGTTTACACACACTTGTTGATAATAATCAGAAAAGAATAAGAAACCTAACTTCTTTAAAGTTTGGTTGTTAAGTGATTGATTTAGAATTGGGCTGTTGGATATTCTCCAATAGCCTTTTCTTGTATTTGCGAATTCCCAAGCCTTGCTCTCGTTGGTTCCTAGTCTTTTGAGTTCTCGGTATTTTGTTTTGACCTTCTTCCATTGTTTCCAGTAAATCATGCGAATTCTTCGCCTCATCCACTCATCCGTGTCTTTAAGCAGTTGTTTCATATCAGCCAGTTTGAAGTAGTTAATCCATCCTATGATATACTTTCTTAAGTTGAAGATTCGCTGTTCATTTCCCATTCCATTGCTTCTCGCTGTCAGTTCTTTAATTCTTGTTTTCATCTTTGCAACAGCTTTAGGGTGGATTCTCACCCTCGTTTGTCCTTTGTGTCTATAGAAAGTGTACCCAAGAAACTTAACTTTACTAATATGTCCAACCTCTGTTTTCTCCCTATTCACTTTAAGGAATAACTTCCCTTCTATGTATGGAAGAATGTTTTCCAGTGTCCGCTTTGCGCTCTTTTTGCTCTTGCAGAGAATGACCATGTCATCTGCATATCTCACAAATCTGTGTCCTCTGCGTTCCAGTTCCTTATCTAGTTCATTCAGCATGATGTTACTTAATAGCGGACTTAGTGGTCCGCCCTGTGGCACTCCAACTTCTGTTCCCTCGAATTTGTGCCCTATTACGACTCCGGCTCGTAGAAACTTATGTATAAGTGAAATTACTCTTCCGTCTTTTATGGTTCTTGATAAAACTTCAATCAGTTTACTTTGATTGACTGTATCAAAGTATTTCTCCAAATCCATGTCCACTACATATTTGTAGCCTTCATCTACATGCTTCTGACATCTTCGAATGGCGTCGTGTGCACTACGCTTTGGGCGAAATCCAAAACTACTATCCGAAAACTGTCTCTCAAATATTGGTGATAGTACTTGCGTTATCGCTTGTTGTACTACTCTGTCCACTACTGTCGGAATTCCAAGTCTTCTTACCTTTCCCTTTTCTTCTTTGGGTATTTCTACCCTTCTTACAGGATTCGGACGATATTTACCTTCCTGGATTGCTTGAGTTAGTTGCTGTCCGTTCTCTTTGAGATATCGTAGAAGTTCCTCCACTCCCATCCCATCGATTCCGCAAGCTCCCTTATTGGATTTCACTTTCTTGAATGCCTTGTTCATGTTGTCTCTATCCAGTATTTTCTCTAGCAATCCCCCTGTCAACGAGTCTGTGTCGGTGATGTTGTTTTCAGTTATCCTTGATGGAGCATACACTTCTGCATTCCCTTCCTGTTCCGCAGGTACTCTCTGCAGATAGCCCTCTTTTAGAGGTTGTCTGTATTTCATTCCATTCTCAGTAACATTCATTTACTTTCACCTCCTAAAGTTCAGTCCTTCCTCCGTGTCGTCGACTACACAGAGTACTATGACCTCTGCTGACTCCTCACGGCAAATCTTATTTCAACCGTGTTTCATACTCTGTTTCCACACGTCCGTGAGACCTCCCCAGGTAAGAACGCAATCTTTCCTTCCATATATCTGCCACATTTACACCGTATGCTTCCGGATAGTTTAGGGCTTTGATTTGTTATGCAATCTCACCCAGCATACATATGCCTGATGTAGTTCCTGTTCGTCAGACCAGAAGTTTGCCGCCAGCTTCCTTCAGATTCCACCTCACGATGGACACCCTTGCTCTTGGCTATGTGCTTGGCACTATCAACCCGCACTCGGGACTTTCACCCGTTAGATTGCGCCCATGCTGGGCGCACATAAAAAAGACGATGCCTGACGACATCGCCTTCCCCGCAAACCCAATACGCCGCTCAGGTCGCTCTCCAGCGTTGCCCTATCCTGCGTATTGGTAAAGCATTTACATTATACCATGGAATGAGGACTCGGTTTCAAAGCTTGCTCATGTTGTCCACGCTGAGGGGAGCACTTCACCCCTACCGTCTTGCCCATCGCTCTCCTTCGCGAGCAGTGATCGAAGAGTGGCATCTCGTACACAGGCTCATAAGGTTTCTGTCCTCATTGGTTCCGCCTTTGGATAAAGGGATAATATGATGCACCTCTTCGGCCGGAGTGAGCCTTCCGGCCTTTTTGCATTCCTCGCAAAGCGGATGCTCCGCTATGTACCTGTCCCGGATGCGCTTCCAACTCCTGCCGTAGCGTTTTCGTGTTGCCGGGTCGCGCTCATATTTGTTGTATCTTGCGTCCATTTCCTTTTGGTGTTTCTCGCAGTATCTTTCGTCCGTCAGCTCCGCACAGCCGGGATAGCTGCACGGGCGCTTAGGTTTTTTCGGCATAGCTCCATCTCCCATGCACAGAAAAAGCCCTCAGGGCGTTTGCCCCAAAGGCTTCTTCGGCTTTAACATATTATTTCATGTTATAAGTATAGCACAGAACAAGGCAAACAAACCGCCATCAAACCGCCATCTTTTATTTGCCGAACAGCATAAGGGAAAGACGTGAAAGCGCTTTGCTTCTCAGGCGTTCAATCTGCCTTTCGCTGTAATTTAGCTCGCATTGAAGCCTTACAGCCGCGCCGGAGCGTTGGTTTCCGGTCATGTAAAACTCACGCAGGATATGCTGTTCTTCATCGGTCAAGGTGCCCCACGCCGGTTCAAACCAGTCCATGTATTCTATCGCCTGGCGGTAGCGTTCCTGAAGCACGTCCAGCTTGTCAAGAGACTCCGCCAGCGCTTCCTCGCCGCTTCGCGGGTTCCGCGCCTTCGGAAGGCCGGTAATCTTAGCCGCGCGGGGACTGATCATTCGGTCATAAAGTTCTTTTATCTCCTGCGGAGTAATGTTGATGACATTCCGCATGCTGTTGTAGTCCTTGATGGCGGCGATCGTCGCCGCCGGTTTGTCTATGTATCTCCACGCTATCACGAGCGCCCACCTCCAAGTTTTCAAGAATGGATAAGCCATCTATGACGGCTCTGACATCCCCGACGCTTGTTACTTTGAAGGCCTCGCCCTTTGCAGCCTTGATTTTACGCATCGCCGCTTCCTGAAGCTTTGTCAGCCTGCCGGACGCTGTTTTCACCTCAAAGGCGACAAACCTGCCTTTAATGCAGCAGATAATGTCCGGCAAACCGGCTGTGCCGTACATGCCGCCGTGCTCTTTCCAGCAGAAGCATTCCGGCACAGACTTTAAATACCGCATGATTGCGTTTACGATATCTCTTTCCGCCATAATTCCGCTCCTTAGTCCCTGAACGGGTTTTGAACGGGAGCGAACGGGTCGCGAACCAGTTTTAGGTGCTGAAAACCCAGTATTTTTGCCGCTTTGAACGGGTTGAACGGGTTTTTATCCATATTCTTTTATATATATTAATTTCTCTCTATATACCCCTTGCTGTTCTGGTTCCTATATAAGAAATAGGAAAAAGTGGTTCACCCCGTTCAAAGCCTGATATTACAAGGCTTTGACGCATTTTAAAGCGGTTCGCGGCCCGTTCGTTTTTGTCCCGGACCCGTTCAATATGTTTGCACATTCTCATAAATCATCGCATCTCCAAGCGTATGCCGCGCCATGTTTTGCGGCGGCTGACCTTTTCAAGCCCGCGCTCCACGCGCTCGCCCAGGCTTTCAATATCCTTGTTGAAATTGGCCTGTGACATCGGCTTGAAGCCGTTTTTCAGGCAATAGTCCCTGTACGCCTGGAACAGCTCCTCACGGACGCATTCCGCATCATTATCCAGCACGCAGCATTCCTCCACAAACGACAGGGCGCTGTTGCTCTCCACCTTGTATCTCTGCAGCTCGGCTTTAGTCATTTCGGTTTCCGAAAACGCATAGCCGTTCGCAATCAGGCGCTTAAGCCCCTCAAGCGCCCACATAAAGATGCCGTCCCGCTCCGCCGCGAGTTTCTCTATGAGGTTCGGGTCCCTCTTTTCCGGCGGCACCGGGTTTTCAAACCGGATGATGATGAGCCTGCGGTAGAACCCCTCGCTGCGGTCGCCGTAGTTGCGGGGGATCTCGTTGCAGGAAAACAGAAGCCGGGCGTAGGGCTTGAAGCTGAAAGGATTCTTGTTCTTGCGCTCGGCGGTGATGTAGTCCTCTCCGGTGAGCGCCTTGAAAATGCCGTTGTCGTCCACGCTTTTTGACGGCAGGTCGGCAAAGATGTTGGCAAGCTTTCCGAATAATTCCGCCGTCTTGAAGCGGTCGGAAAGCGACTGCCACGGGATGTTGCTGACGTTTTCGCTCCCGAGCAGGATTTCCTGCGCCGCCGAAAGAAGCGTCGATTTGCCCGCGTTGGGCGCACCCACCAGAACGAAGCTCTTCTGCGCCTTGTTGACCGGGATGAGCAGGTATCCGAAGATCTCCTGCATCAGATGGATTTCCGCGTCTCCCAGAATGCCCTGAAGGAAGGCCATGAATTTCGGACATTCGGCGCTTTCATTGTACGAGGCTTTGAGCTGCACCGTAGAATAGTACTCCGGCGTGTGCGCCTTGAAGCTCCCGTCCAGCACGTTGTACAGCCCGTTTTTCAGGTTGATGATAAAAGGGTTGCAGTTGATTTCCCGGATGGGTTTGTAAATGAGCATCCGCCACTGGCCCTCCGTATCGTTGATTGCCGACATGGTGGCGTACCGCTCGATGAGATGCCCGCGCACCCTGGCCGCCGCCTGCAGATCGGACGCCGCTTTGTATACGCCGTTTTCGTAGATGTAATAGCTTTCCGCCCCGTAAAAGGCGCTGACGTTTTTGGACATGAAACTGGCCAGCAGGCCCGGGATAAAGCGCAGGCCGCCGCGCTCGGAGGGTTCGTACCAGTCCGGCAGCTCCTCTCCCATGGTTTCCCGCTTTGTTTCCTTGCTCTCCCGGTATTCCTTGAAAAGATCCTTCTGCAATGCGGAAAGGGATTTGACTGCCGGAGTCTTGAGCCCATAATGCTCCTTCATTTCGTATTCAATGAACGTCCCGGCAACAACCGGATCCGCATTGTACAGAAAATCTCTGACAAAATCCTGCGCTTTCTGCACGTTGTCCACCGCCGACTTTGCAACCGGCTGCCCGGACAGAAATTCGCGCAGTTCCTCCACGGAAAGCGGCTTGTAGCAGAGGGCGGCCGGAGCCTTGCAGCCGCAGGAACTGTCCTCCAGCTTGGGGCACCTAAAGCCCTTTTCCGCGATCGTTCTGCAGGTGATGGGTTTCGTGCCGCTCTCCAGAAAATGATTGATTTTGTCCTGCGTTTCTTTATGGCTGTACTTAGGATACGGTTTTGACAAGGCGTGGATCAGTCGGTCTCCGCCTTCAAAAACCGCAAGGTTCGCAATCATTGCATACCAGTCATGCTCCGAAAGCGTCTTTGCATTGTCCCTGCAGTGCTGTATAAACAGGCACCGCCTGCCAACCAGCTCAAGGCCTTTTCGCGTTCCTTTCGGAGCGGGTGTGCCGGGTTTCGGCTCTTCCCGGATCTCCGGCAATGCCGCTTCAAGCTCCGCCTGCGTATAGCGCAGCTCGGGGCTGAATTTGATGCACTCCACCATGACCGGCTCTTCCTTGCAATGGTAAAAGCCCGGCAGGCGCAGCACCCGGCTTTCGTTTATACAGGCCGGATCGCCGCTGAATTTGGCAATCAGGCGTTTTTGCACCCGGCGGAAATCCTCGACTTTGGCATTCTTCATCAGCCAGTATGTGTGCAATGATTTTTTAGTTTTGACGATAAGCGAGGGCTCTAGCGGAAATTCTTCAATTGCGGCAAGCTGATCCTCGAAGCTCAGGCTGTCGCACTCCACAAACTGGGCGTTGATGCGGGTTATATCCGCGTCCTCATGGCCGCCGTAGTTTACGACAAAGAAAATGCCCCGATTCTTTGCGTTATGCTTTTTCAAGGTTTCCACCATGCCGCCGATCCTGCCCGCCGGGCACTCAAGCTTCGCGCCCTTGAAGGCCGGGTCCTTCCGGTCGCTGAATATCCGCAGGCAGACCGTTTCGCCCGCGTCGAAAAACGGGCGCAGAAACTCCTCGATGGGAATACCCGGCGCTTTAAGCCCTTGCATGTTCCTTCACCTCCGCGCATTGCCCGGTAAAATGCCGGATTGGGATGCCGAGCCGCTTTGCCTTTTCCAGTTCTATCGCCATGCCGGGGGATATTTTATTGCCGAAACGCCACAGTTCATGGCATTTTGAGAGCAATACCAACCCCATAAAGATGGCAAGGTTTCTTTCGGTTTTATCGCCGTCATCCATAAACTGCGGGAACAGCAGATGGGGCGCCAGCGGTATTGCGCCTTTCATTACGGCAAACCGGCAGCAGCGCCTTGCCTGTTCCAAATTGTGCTCAACATCGCCTGCCAGCGGCGAGCAGATGAACACCAGCGGACGGAATGCCGCTTTTTTTGCCCCCCGCTCAATAGCCAGCAGAGCTTCATAAGCCGTCAGATCAAGGTATCCTTCGGCGTTGTATTTGCTTATGTTCATGTATTAACCCCCTCGATTATTTCCTTTAATTCTCCAAACCTCACTCCGAATGCCGCTTCTGCAACAATCGGCACGTCAAACTCCTCAAAAGGCCGCTCTTCCATGCAGGCTTTAATAAATGCCCCCGCCTCGCGCACCTTGTCTTCCGGCAGTTCAAACACCAGCTCGTCATGGATCTGCAAAACCGGTCGCAGCCACATCCTCCGGGGTAGTCCCTCAATGATGCGGCCTAGCGCCAGCTTCAAAATATCCGCCGCCATTCCCTGAATTGGGGTATTTAGCGCGCACCGCTCGGCAAAGCTCTTTTTGCCCCAGTCGGAGGAGGCGATGTCCGGCAGATAGCGCCGCCTGCCCAGCCAGGTTTCCGTATAGCGCCTTGATGCCGCGCGCTTTTTCGTCTCCTCCTGCCACAAGGCGAGCTTTGGGTAACCTGCTTTAAGGTTTTCGATGATCCGCTCGCATTCCGCAAGCGGAGTATTAAGTCCCGCCTTGAATTTTAGGTTCCGCTGTAGCCCCTTTGGGAATAGGCCGTAGAACACGCCGAAGTTGCAATTTTTGGCGATGGCGCGGCGTTCCTTGTAATGCTCGGCGTTTTTGTCCGCCGCCTCCTCGAAAGGGATGCGGTAGATAACGGATGTGGTCTGGGCATGAATGTCTCCATTGTTCCTATATGTTTCCAGCATCCGCCCGTCACGGCAGTAGAACGCGCCGACACGAAGCTCGATCTGGGAAAAGTCCAGCGAAAGCAACGCTTTACCTGTTGGAGCAATGAAGAAATTGCGGACACCGATCTCGTCGCTGTCCGCCCTCGGCATATTTTGAAGGTTTGGATTTCTTGCCGCAAAACGTCCCGTCTCGGTGCCCAGCGGAAACAGGTCAGGATGAATCCTGCCGGTGACGCTGTTTATATGCTCCAGATACCCGTCTATGTAGGTGGATTTGATTTTTCCCCATTTGCGGTACTCCTGCACCAGAACAAACAACTCCGCAAGCTCCGGACGGTTTTCCGCACACCATTCTGCAAGCAGGATCATGGCCTCGTCGTCCATGGCTTCCTGGTATTTGGCCGTCGTTTTGAACACTGGCAGCTTCAAATCGTCGTACAGATATTTCTTGAAAGCCGATGTGCTGGCATTTGCTCCGATATTCACGTCGCCGATCATAAAAGCGATCTCTTCTTTTAATTGCTTAATCCTTTCCTCAGCCTCCGCTTGTTTTTTAAGCACCAGTTCCTCATCCGCAAGCAGGCCATTGTACTTCATCAAACCGACATAAATCGCCGCGGGCGATTCAAGCTTTTCAACAATGAATCGGTGCTTCGGCAGATACCGGTCAAACCAGTTATTGAACAGATGATACAGTCGCAGGGTAAAATCGCTGTCGGCGCAGGCATAGCGGATGGTTTCTTCGTCCTGCGGATCCAATTCATCGAAATATCTGCCTGATGTAACCGTTTCAAAACTTGGAAGTTCCGCGCCGAAAAGCTCCTGCGCCAGCGTTTTCAACCCGCTGTCTGCAAGTGTCCTGAAAGCTGTATTGCTTTTCAGCGTCATCTGCGCCGCCGCGATGGTGTCATAGCAGGGCGGCTGCAGCACGATGCCAAGGGCGTACAGAAACATCGCCTCAAAGCTCAGGTTGTGAGCGATTTTTACAACCTTTCGATTGGCAAACACCCTCTCTGCCAGCCATTGCATGATCTTATCCGGCGAACCGGCATTCTTTCCTGTTTTATGCCTTAACGGAACATAAACGGCCGTTCCTTCGGAAACTGAAAAACTCACACCGGCAATATCCGCCTTATGCGCGTCCAGCGCCGCCTTTTCATCCCTGCGGTATTCCTCCCGGGGCGCGGTTTCAAAGTCGAATGCAATTAAGCGCGCTTTATCGATATAGTCCCGTAATTCCGCTAAATCTGTTACGCATCTGTATTCCATAGTCCCTCCTCGACGCTTAAAGCTGGGAACAGGAATAAATCCTGCCCCCAAACTTCAAGCCTGTTTCTTTTTTATTTCAAAGGTTCTATTACCTCGCCGGTTTCGGGATCCGCAAACGGCGCTTCATCAATGTCCGTTTCAGCCGTATTGTCCGCCTCGAAACCGACCCGCCTGCTGTACTCCCTGACCTGCTCGGACAGTTTGCCGATAAGCGCGTATTCCTCGGAAGTGAGCGGCCTGTCGATAGCGAACTGCGCCTGCGAATAGGCAATACCGCCGCTGTTGGTGGCTTTCTTTAACGAAAAGCGCGTGACCACGCTGTTGGATTTCCTGCCCTTGGACAGCAGCCGCTTGATGTATTTGGTAAATTCCTTAAGGGAGCCGGTTGGGAGGGACAAGAGCAGCGGAAAAATCTCGCCTTCGCGCAGCACATAGATCCTGCGGCGGTTCTTGCATGCCTTGCTGCCGTTTTCGCCGGTGCCGAACCGGTTCAATGGGCAGGCGGCACAATTTCCTCCGGGGTCGCCTTCGCCGGTTATGCCGTCGAAGCTTCCGCAGTCGGGCGGCTGGTTTCCTCCGGTGTATTTGGTCTTGTAGTAAGCATGAAGCGGATGATGGTACAAAATTACCGCCGAAAATTCCCTGACTGTGTCCGGCTCCCCCGGGTTTTCTCCGGGCACTTCAAATACGGTGCTGCCCGCCGACGGGATTTTAATCCGCTCAAAGCTCATATCCAGGCCGTCCAGCTCTTCTGCCATCATTCCTGCCATGTTGAAATCGGCAAGCCTTAAAAAACCGTTATCCTGCCTGGTTAACGCCATTTCTTTTTTGCTTGACATCTTGAAAACCTCCTAAATTGATTATTTTGAAGCCTTGCGCATCCCGACCGAGGTCTTTTCAAAGACGTTCACAAGTCCTGAAAGCCAGCCGGGAAGCTCATCGTTGTTTTCTTCCATCTGCTCCTTGACAAAGGCCGACAGGGAATTGGCGTTGACCGTTTCATAGACCAGATCTCCGAACCCGGCTTTTTTGAGCGCGGAGTACAGCTCCTCTTTCCGGCCCGCGGCAGCTGAAGCCCTCGTCGTGCCGGTGAGGTAGAACATCACGCCGCCCCGGGTAAAGTTCTGCGTTTCGGTTTCCGCCATCAGCTCCGACAGGCGGTATTCCGTCTCGTCGATTTTGTCGTTGATTTCCTTGAGCTCCTGCTCGGCGGATTTCTTCAGGTCTTTGAGTTCTTTAAGCTGCTCGGCCAGTTCAAACATTTTTTCGCCTTGCTCGTTCATGTTTTTTCACCCCCTGCCGTAAAAGGATTGAGCCCGCTTCTGTAATCGTCCACCAGCATCCTCGCCAGATCCGCCTTGTCCCTCAGCGCCTTCAGCACTTTCTCATCGACGGTGCCTTTTGCCGTCAGGTACAGATAGGTGCAGTTCTCCCTTTGCCCTACGCGGTGGATGCGGGCCTTTGCCTGCTCGAAATTGCTCATGCTGTAGTCGAGTGAATAGAACACCATCGTGCTGGCGGCGGTGAGCGTCACGCCAAGCCCCGCTGTGGCGATCTGTCCGACAAACACCTGAACCTCCGGGTCGTTTTGAAACGCCGCCACCTGTTCCTCCCGGTCTTTCACGCCGCCCATTAGAAGCGAGTACCCAATGTCTTTTTTCTCAAGGAGCCTGCAGATGGCGTTGATTTCCGGAATGAACCGCGCCATGACCGCCAACTTTTTGCCGCTTTGCAAAACGTCCTCGATAATATCCTCCAGCGCCTCCTGCTTTGCCGTGCTGACGCGCTGAACCGGGCCGCCTTCGTCGCCGCCGATAAAACCTCCGGTTATCTGCGACAGCCGGAGCAGGCGGGTAAGTATGTTTGTCACCGTCACCTCGCTATGACCCAACTCGGCATAGCTGTCCCTGACCAGATCCCGGTAAATCTTCATGGCGGCGGGTTCCATCTCCACGTACCGCACAATATCGGTGGTTTCCGGCAAATCAAGGCATTCTGCTTTGGTCGCCCGGAACGCAATGCTGTGGAGCCTTTTCATCAAATCCTGCTCCATTGATTTTTTCAGCACCGGCGTGTGCTGACCGTAGCCGACCATATCAAAATACCTGTTGCGGAACACATAGAAGCTTTGGCCAAAGACGGCGGGACTCAAGAATTTGTACTGGCTGAACACGTCGATGGCCTTGTTGGTAATGACCGTCCCTGTGAGCAGCAGCCTGTACTTTGCCCGCGCGCCCAGCCGGTGCATGGCCTTGGAAGCCGCAATGTTATGGGTTTTAATCTTGTGGCCTTCGTCGGCAATAATCATGTCGGGGTTCCATGCGGCAAGTTCCTTTTCCAGACGCCATGCCGATTCATAATTGATCACCGCGACTTGCAGGGGAGAGCCGCGCATATGCCGAAGAGTATCCGCTTTCTTTGTACTGCTTCCCGACAGCACTGCTAATGTGTAATCAAAGTCTGCAAACTTAGCAAATTCCTCTTCCCAAACACCAAGGATGGAGAGCGGGGCCACCACCAGAACCCTGTGGATTTTACCCGCCTGATACAAAGCGCCGGCGACCGCAATGCTTGTTATGGTCTTTCCGGTACCCATTTCCATGAGCAGAGCCGCGCCGGAAGATGGCATCCCGCTTGCCGGAATCAGCCCGAACTTGCCGCATACGAAATTGAAAGCGTCGATCTGATGCTTATATGGCGCGGCTCTGATTGGCATGTGCAGAAGCGGTTTCGGCTGTTGCATCCGTTTTGTCCCTCCCTTCGTCAGGCGGCTTTTCGAGCATCGCCAGTTTTTTTGCCAGCCGCTTTGACACCACGCTGATGGCGGTCAGGATGCCTACCAGTTCTTCCGTCGTTTCCTCGCTCTGCGTCAAAGCGGCATTTGCACTTTTTCTCATGTCCTTCACCTCCGTTTCAAGGCAATAAAAAAAACCCCTCACAATCCAAAGGAAAGCAAGGGGGCGGTTGAACGAAAATTTTTTATTCTAAGTTTAACTTTTTTCTCAGCCGCTTAATTATCTTGTTTTTTTGATAATTAAGTGTGGTTTGCGATATTCCGGTTTCTTTCGCTACTTGACGTTCCGATTTGCTGTTGTAGAACAGCTCATCAATCAGTAACCGTTCCTCGTCGGTCAATTCCGAAAGCGCCTTGGACAGCATGTCCAGCAAAAGCTTGTCCTCGACAATCTCGTCAACCAGCGCCTGCCCGGAAGGAATCTCAAACCCTGCATCCGCAAACGCTTCAAGCGAAAGCTCCTTTTCCTCGCGAACCTGCCTGCGCTTGCGTTCTTTCCAAGCAGGACGCTTGAAGGCATAATATACTTCCTTGCTGACCGGAATTTGCCTGCCGTTTAGTTCAATGAAATACTTCTTGTCCATCCGTTTCCACCTCCTTTCCCGAAAGCTCAGGGAAAGGAGGTGGGGAGGACTGCGGCACCCAGGGAAAAAGGCGCAAAGACAAAAGCGGCCGAGTTTACTGAAATTCGTAAACTCGGCCGCAAAAACTATTCTATCAAGCAGCGCCCTGCCAGTATGGTCGTCATCGCTTTTTGCGCTGTATTGCTTTTTTATACGGGGATGGAATCTTTTCCGGCGTATAGCTTTTGCCTTATGTATATTGGCAGAGAACCGCTTGATATTGCATGAAGTCCATACCATACAATATCAACCTCGTCAGCTCCAACCTACACGGCAGCACCCGCCATACGCTCAACTACAATTTAAGTCCGGCAGGTGTTGTCATGCCGAATTTGTCTTGTTCGCGCTCATGGATATTGCTTCATTTTTTCTTTGCGAAATATGGTGCAATGTAAATTCCGCCTTTCTGTTTAGTAATTATTGTTACTTTTTGTCGAATAGAAAAGAAAATGCCTTGAATCAGGCTTTATTGATTCAAGGCGAAAATATCATTAATTCATCCAATTTAATAACACCCGCTTCGTTATTTACCTGCTCTGTTTGCATAATCGGAGCCTGCCGGGTACCGATCCCCATAAACTTTTATTTTGGAAAGAGCATCATTTAAAGTATTGAGCTCATCAGAAGTCAGATTAATCTCTGCCGCCCCAAGATTTTCTTCAAGACGCTCTAATTTGCGTGTGCCGGGAATCGGAACAATCCATGGTTTCTGTGCAAGAACCCATGCAAGTGCAATTTTGGAAGGCGTCGCGTTTTTATCTGCGGCAACTTTTTTGATTAAATCAACCAAGACCTGATTTGCTTCCAAATTTTCCGGTTTAAAACGGGGAACAATACTCCGAAAATCTGAGCTGTCAAATGTTGCATCCTTGTCAACTGTTCCTGTTAGGAATCCCTTTCCAAGCGGACTAAATGGAACAAAACCGATACCGAGTTCCTCTAGAGTGGGAAGCACTTCTTCTTCAGGAAATCTCCACATCATTGAATACTCACTTTGGACTGCAGTAAGCGGCTGGACTGAGTGCGCGCGGCGAATGGTATTAACCCCTGCTTCAGAAAGTCCCCAATACTTAATCTTGCCTTCCCTAATTAAATCCTGTATTACTCCGGCTACTTCCTCAATAGGTACATCTGTATCAACACGATGCTGGTAATACAGATCAATTGTATCAACTTTAAGCCGTTTAAGAGAACCTTCCACCGATTTTCTGATTGTCTCCGGCTTACTATCAAGCACTTGTCTGCCGTTTACCATTTTAATGCCAAACTTAGTCGCTATTACAACTTTTCCTTTGAATGGCGCAAGCGCTTCACCCACCAATTCCTCGTTTGCGTATGGGCCATAAACCTCGGCAGTGTCAAAAAAAGTAACGCCTCTGTCAACTGCCGTATGAATAAGCTTAATCATTTCTTGCTTATCTGCCGCAGGCCCATAACCATGGCTCATACCCATACAGCCCAAACCGATTGCAGAAACTTCTAAATCTTTTCCAAGTTTTCTGTATTTCATTGGTTACTCCTCTCCTTACTCTTTGATTTTGTTCAGTTTTTCAGCGGCCTCATTAACGCAACGCAGAGCGTTCAATGCGCGTGGGTAGCCGATATACGGGATACATTGTGAAACAGCCCGAATCAAAAACGATTTATCATTTCCGACCAACATATTTCCAGTAGCATGACTCAAAAGCTGTGCTTCGCAACCTCCCTGTGCGGCAAGAAAGAAAAAAGTGATCAGTTCCCGCTGCGCATAGTTCAGGCCGTTTCTGGTGTAATAATCGCCAAAACAGTTGCCCGCTAGCCATTCCCGAATATGGCGTGTTTCGGCAGGTTCGTTGTTTAGAGTTTCCCGCATACGCTTACCGAAAATATCGACCTGAGTTTGCAACCCTTTTTCGCCCCTATCTTCCAGCGTCGTAGTTGCCTGCGGAGGAAGCGGCAAAGCAATACCTCGCTCCTGCATAATCTCATTGGTGACTCTCAAAAATGGAAGGACACGCCCCATGCCCAGATAAGCGACCGCCTGATAAACGATTTCCTTTGCTTCTACCGGTGTAACATCGTTCTCCAAAGCAACCGGCAGCATATCCCGATAGAGTTCAAGACCCTGGCATCCTAACAATGTCGCTAGAATTACTATCATGCGGGTTTTCGGTTCCAGCGGAGCGTGATTTACAACTTCATCAAAGGCAAAATGGATAAAAAAACGGGCAAACTCTGGATCAGATGATTTCAGTTCATCCAATGCCCGAAAATAACCAGTAATATTGTTTTTCTCTGCTGACATAAGACTCCTCCCTTACATGCATTCCATCAGGATTTCATAAATTTCGTCCCGACTCAGTTCACGAGGATTACATTTAATGATATTGCAGGTATCAGCTACTTTGCGCAGCACCTCCGGTGAAATCTCCACTTTAGATTTCAGTTGCCCCATTTTGGTGGGAAGTCCGCACTCCCTGATAAAGTCGGCCAGAGCGTCGATACCTGCCTTAGCATTATCAACATTAAACACGATCTTTGCAAACCGGGTAAACTTTTCCTCCGCATTCTTCACGATATGGCGATAGTAGGCAGGGTGAATGACAGCCAGCCCCTGGCCATGGTTGCAATCGGTAAAAGCTCCAAGCTGATGCTCAATCTGATGTGCCTGAAAGTCTGTAACGCGGCCAACCTTGAGGATGCCGTTTTCTGCCATAGCGGAATCCCACATCAGATTGCCACGGGCCTGCATATCATTGATGTCTGTAAGCAGACGACGCATATTGACTACCGTATTCCGCATAATCGCCAATGCCACATCATCGGACACATTGTCCATGTCAGAGCGTCCAAAATAGGTTTCCATGGCATGGCTCAGCGTATCAAAAGCACCAGAAAACACCTGCATAGGTGGCACGGACTTGGTATATTCCGGGTCGAGGATTGCAAAGCGGGGTGGAGCGGAAAACAGTCCGGTTTTGATTTTCTTTTCTTCGTTGGTAATTACTGCGCCGCCATTCATTTCCGCACCGGTACCGGAGGCAGTAACAATCGCTCCCATAGGAAGCGGCTGGACGGAGGGAAGCTGGTGTCGTTCCATCTCCATTTCCCATAAGTCCTCGTCCATCATTGCCTGCGCTGCAATAATCTTGCAGCAGTCAATGACCGATCCCCCGCCAACGGCCAGAATAAAATCAATCTTTTCTTTTTTTGCCAATGCAGCACCTTCCTGTACCTTTGTGTAAGTTGGATTTGGCATGATGCCGGAAAATTCTGTCACGGTTTTTCCAGCGTCTTTCAGGATGACTGTCAGTTCTTCATAAACGCCGTTTTGCTTAATAGAACCGCCGCCATAGGCAAGCATAACATTTCTTCCATAGGTGGAAAGCGCCTTTGCCAGATATTCTTTTGCAGTGCCTTTGCCAAAATAAACCTTTGTTGCATACTCAAAAACAAAACTTTCCATTTATAATAACCTCCTGATATAACCTCCATCATTTAATCTTCCTAATTATTTCAGTTCCCCATAGGTTTCGTCGTCCACCGGTTCCAGCCATTCAACTGGACCGGCTTCCGGATTTGCTTCTATTGCCAGATGAACAAACCAGCTATCCTTCGCCGCACCATGCCAGTGCTTAACATTGCATGGAATTTCAACGACATCGCCTGCGCGAAGCTCGCGAGCTTCTTTTCCTTCCTCCTGATACCAGCCCCGGCCGCCCGTAACAAGCAGAATTTGCCCTCCGGGGTGCTTATGCCAGTTGTTCCGGCAGCCCGGCTCAAATGTAACATTGCCGATAGGACAACCAAGTTTTGAGTGGGGAGGCACAATCATATTCAGCCATACATTTCCGCTGAAATTATTGCTCTCCAGCTTTTCTCCTTTGGGAAATATCACGCTGTTGCTTAAATCTGCCATTTAAAATCACCTTCCTCGTCTTTCCCATTGTTTACATTCAATGCAAGCAGAAACCTTTTTCTTTAACATTCTCCTACCGAATAAAATTAGTGGCAATCCACGGTTCTTTTTCCGGTAAACCGAACTTTTCTTTTCCTAATGAAATGCTCTTGATTAAAAATGCCATATTTTTGCCTAATGTGCGCATTGTTTGCAATCCTTCTTCGTCTTTTCGAACATCATCAGGTGTATATCCATGAACACTGTTCCAATATTGACTTGAAGCAATTGGCATGCCTGAAATTGTAAAATATTTATTTATTTCATCAAAGGTTGCCGAGCATCCGCCTCTCCTTGCCGATACAACCGCCGCTCCTACCTTCATAGTTTTATCATCCGGCACACTATAAAAAAGACGGTCTAAAAAAGATATAAGAGTTCCGTTTGCCGAGGCATAATATACAGGCGATCCAATCACAATGCCATCCGCTTGCTCAAATTTAGGCGCTGTTTCATTTACAATATCATTAAACACGCATTTGCCCGTGGTTTTGCATTTGCGGCATCCTATGCAGCCCCTGACATCTTTATTGCCCACATGGACAATTTCCGTTTCTATTCCTTGTTCTGTCAAAGTTTTTGCCACTTCGCTCAAAGCCGTATATGTACATCCTTTTTCGTTTGGACTTCCGTTTATTAATAATACCTTCATATTTTTTCTCCTTCCCTATTAAGGTTTCCTGAAAAACCCCATGGTTTCTTCAAGCAAGCCAAATGAAATAAGTCTCCGCCCGTACTATCATGAATCATGTTTGCA
This sequence comes from Petrotoga olearia DSM 13574, assembly GCF_002895525.1. Taxonomy (GTDB): domain Bacteria; phylum Thermotogota; class Thermotogae; order Petrotogales; family Petrotogaceae; genus Petrotoga; species Petrotoga olearia. The sequence continues at coordinate 156,536 of NZ_AZRL01000003.1, read as the reverse complement.
ATAGTCTTTGTGTTTCCCGTATGGGAGAAATAAGCAATAAGTATTTTATTTTCTTTATCAGTCTTTATTGATTCAGAAGATGAAGAACTTTGTGATTCATTGTCAATATTTGCAGTTTCAGATGATGAAGAGCTCTCCTTTAAAATATTCGTCTGTTCAGAAATATTTTGTACCGAACTGCTTGAATCGTTTTTTTGTGAAGAGTTGCTGGCACAGGCAGTAAATAAGAACGCCATCATAAAAATAAATGTAAATACTAAAATACTTTTGCGGATACTTCTTGATATTGATGGGATTTTTTTACTCATTTTATGAATCATCCATTCTTTATTTATTTAAATACTTCTGTCAAAAAGCGTTCAAAATCGGAAATCCATTCTCCTCTAGATATCCGAAACCATGCGGCCGTCTTTCCAGCGCATGGAGTTTCATTGTAACGCCCGCTTTCTTAAGGAGTAAGCAGTCTTGTAAATGAGAGTGAGGCTAACATCCAAGTATCATTTTGTTTCACATACACTTCTGTGACAACAAAAGGATTGGTAACCTCATTACCGCCAACGACGGCTACTAAACGAATTTTGCTCAAAAGGATCACTGTTGTCTCTCCAATGAACGGTACCGATACTTCTTGAATATCTACATCTTTGTAATGAATCCTGCCGCTTCGAATGACATCAAGTTCTTGTTCCTTGGACATGGTTGCGCCCATATGAACAAAGACAGCTTTTTCGTGGAAGAGAGAGTTCAAGGAATCTATTTTACATTCTGACATCCAGCGCCACTTTTCATTAGAAAGAGAGATTAATTCTTGTTCAGATTTTCCATTATTCATCACTATCTATCTCCTTTGCAAATTAATATATTGATAAAATTTAACACTTGGAAGCAACCCAAAATCAAGGGGTTTGTATGTATATTCGATAATGCGCATGGATATAAGTATTATGCCGATTTTCTTCATAAGCACATACTTCTCATTCTGTTATATGTTTTTCCCAAAATTTTATAGCATCATTTATCCAGCCTTCTGCGACGGTTCCTTCCCCAAGCCCAAATCCATGTGAAAGTCCCTGAAAGACCTTTATTTCCGCATCGGTTCCATTTGCTTTAATCCTGTTGATTCTGTCTTCCATCGTTTTATAAGATGCAATTCCGTCATTCGTTCCCACGCACGCAAATGTCGGGGGTTCCTTTCCCGTCACTTCCGACAAACCGGTATACTGCATAATAACAGCCGCAGGACGCGGATATCTCTTTTCTCCAAAGCTCTCGGTACCGTAGCTTCCAAGCCATGCTGCCATACGCGCTCCGGCAGACCCTCCCCAGAGAGAATAGTCTTGCATGTCTATTCCGAGTTCGTCGGCGTTCTCATGCAGGAAAGCAATTGCCCTTGCAAGGTCCTCACAGGCCGTCTGCGCACCTGGGCGATAAATTAAGGCAAATGCGTTATACCCCTTTTTGCTGAGTTCAAGAGCATGTGGAAAACTGTCCTGCATCGCGCCGACAAATACAAATCCCCCGCCTGCATTGACAATTGCTGTTTTAGCGCCTTTATTGCCGCGGAAAAAGAACAGCCCTGTATCCTTTTTGTCAGGATCCTGCGCTTTTTCTTCATCGGAATAAATATCATAGAAAACAGTGTCTCCCGACAGGACGCGTTCTTTCAGGTAATTTGCGATTTCCACCGTTCTGTCCGGATTGATGTTGCTATACCATGTCAGGGAGAGTTTTCCAAGAGTATCCCCGCTGTAGTACCCTTTATCTGCCGGAAATAAAAGCCTTCCGAAATTTCCGAAAGCTGAATCCTGTATCACATCTTCAATCCTTGTATCCGCAGTGAAAGCTTTATAGGATTGACCCTTTCCCAAGACTGACCGAACCTCCTGCTGTTCCTTCTGGGACTTACTTTTACCGCTCCAGAATGCTTTCATCCCGTTATAGGTGTATTCCATCGCAGCGGTTCCGTCATGGGAATATCCCTTTTTGACACGATACGCAAAATTGCCGTCTGCCTTTTCATCGACATCGGTAAAATAGGCGGACGTTCGCATCAGATTTGTTCTGGCCTCATCGTAGCTGTACGCAAAATCATTGGTTCCTGTCATCACAAAGACGAAGTAATCATCCGGATCATGTCCCTCAGCTGCAGCAAAAATCTCTTTGTCATCCAGAGTTGTCCCGCAGCTCATCGGCAGGAAATAGTGAAAGTAATCAAGTCCGTATTGGAATGTCCGCCAGGTTGCGACCGATCCCATGGAAAATCCGCCGAATCCCCGGTGATCACGGGAAGCAATCAGATCTTCTGCAGATGTACTTGCAACATAGGTGCTGTACGTTCCTTCCACCGCGGGAATCAAATCATTTAATAACTCGTTATGGTAGTTCCTCGTCAGCTGCATCGCCAGAGAAAAGTTGCCGGAATCCAGTCCGTGCTCATTTGTGTTGTTATAAGTCGGACATACTATGATCAGCGGTTTGATCTCGCCTGCAGCAATCGCATGATCAATGACGTTCTTAAATGAGGATGGATTGCCCGGTGTTCCAAGCGTCCTAGTCTCATCGCCCCACCCGCCATGCATCAAATAGAACACATCGTATTTTTGATTCTTGTTATAGCCATAGGGAAGATATACGACTGCGTGTTTCTTAATCTTTTCTGATTTTTTATCATAAGAAAAGGATTCATAGGTATCGTAATATAGATCCTTCAATGTTCCAGGCTGCTCCGATCCTTTAAAATACCCATCAGGAATTTTTTCGATCTCCTTCGGAATCATGACATTCTGCTCTGCTTCCTGGGAATTCATGTTCTGTGTCTTTGTTATTACTGTATTTTCCGTTGCCGCCTCACTCAAAGATTTTTCTGTACTGCCGCAGGCAGCAAGCAGCAACGCCATGAGCAGAACCAGTCCTGTAATTACGGTTTTTCTCATTTACTCTCCTCCCCTCCGGAATATACAGTTGAAAGGACTCTTTTAATAAAGGTCCTTTCAACTGTACCAGTTAATAACTTATCTCTTTAATGAACAAATCCATTTGACCATTTCAGGGTCCCTATGTGAAAAGAAAGCACTTTCTTTTTTATCCAATTCTGCAATTTTATCCATATCTTCTGAAGAAAGCTCAAAATCAAATATGTTGAAATTTTCAACAATCCTTTCTTTGTGCACTGACTTTGGAATTGCAACAACTCCCCTTTGCACAAGCCAGCGAAGTATAATTTGAGCGACAGATTTATTGTGCTTTTGGGCCAGCGACATCAGTGCTTCATTTTGGAACATATTGTTTCTGCCCTCTGCAAAAGGGCCCCATGATTCTATTTGTACTTTGTATTCTTTCATTATTTTTTGACTGTCAATTTGTTGGCAAAATGGATGCGTTTCTACCTGATTTACCGCAGGAGTTATTTCATTATTGAGGATTAAATCAACAAGCCTGTCTGGGTAAAAGTTGCTTACTCCAATTGCTCTGACTTTCCCCTCACGGTACAGCCCCTCCATAGCACGCCATGAACCATACACATCGCCAAACGGTTGATGAATCAAATAAAGGTCAAGATAATCAAGCTGAAGATTCTTAAGCGATTTTTCAAAGGCTTTCTTGGTTGTTTCATAACCGGCATCCTGAACCCAAAGTTTTGTAGTGATGAAAAGTTCTTCCCTTGGAATACCGCTCTTTTTTATTGCTTTTCCGACAGCTTCTTCATTGCCGTATGATGCAGCAGTATCTATCAGACGATATCCTGTTTCAATTGCATCATAAACACAGCGTTCACACTGCTCGGCGTCATTTATTTGATAAACGCCGAACCCTAAAATTGGCATTTCCACACCATTATTTAAAACTACCTTTTGCATATAAATGCTCCTTTCAGATGTTAATATTTTTTAACCAATGGGCAATATCTTTTTCCGAGTTGTTTACGTTCCCGCCACGGATTGCCAGCCCTTTCAACACTTTTGAATTTGGGCACAGTTTCTTTATATCGCTTTCACTGCGCCCCATGCCGCTTCCTTCGTGGGTGCAGAATGGAAGAATGGCCTTTCCAGCAAAATCGTATTTTTCGAGAAAAGTGAATACCGGCATCGGCATGGTTCCCCACCAGTTGGGATAGCCCAGAATGATAACTTCATAGTCATCAATATTTTCAAGATACGCTGAAAGCTCAGGCCTTGCATTGTCACGCAGTTCCTGCTGGGCAACTTTTGTGGTTTCCGTATAATCCTCAGGGTATTTCTTTATTGTGTTAATGCAGAACAGTTCGCCGCCGGTTATTTTCTGAATCATTTTAGCGGCAACTTCCGTATTGCCAACCGGCAAATTTACAATGCATCCATTGACATAATTGTTTCCTTCTCTTGAATAGTAGGTTATAAGAGTTTTTCCTTCTTTAAATTTATTCATTTTCACACCTCCTCGATTTCATTTCATCAGTTGACACATACACCCGCATGTGGTAATATCATAATAAACCTGAGAGTTGACTCTAAGTCAATAGGCTTTTTTAAAGTTGTTTTGCATTTTTATGTAAAATTTTTCTTAACAATTATTTGACAAATATTCGACAAAGAATTTGTCGCATTTCGGAGGTTGATTATGTATTACACCATCGGTGAGATCGCTAAAAAAGTTAATGTTTCTCCTCATACCCTGCGCTTTTATGCAAAAGAAGGATTATTGCCATTTGTTGAACGGAGCGAAAGCGGCATCAGAATGTTCAAAGATGAGGATTTTCAATGGCTGATGATAATAGAATGCTTGAAAAAGGCCGGCATGCCGATTAAAGATATTAAAACCCTCATTGACCTGACAATGGAAGGCGATTCAACAATTGAACAAAGGCTTGAAATCTTTAAAAGGCAAAAAGAGTCTCTTGAAAAACAAATTGCCCAGTTGCAGGAAACGCTTAAGCTTTTGAAATATAAATGCTGGTACTATGAAACGGCAAAAAATGCCGGTACTTGCGCAGTGCATAATACAATTAAAATTGAGGACATACCAGAGGATATACGGCCTATAAAAGAAAACATTAAAAAAGTCCGCAGCCTGTATTAAAAAATGCACATCTTTCTGTAAACCGCAGAAAGGTGTGCATTTTTAGCTTTTAAAATAAATTTATGCAAGTAGACATGTTCCCGCGAACACATCAAACCATTTCAAATCTCGTCTTTTCCGTCTACACAACCCTGCCCGCCGAGAGCCGCCCCAAAAGGCTGTGGATGTGTTTCCGCGAACAATCACACACATAAAAATACAGGGCTTCCCGGCATCCCAGCCGCCAAAAAGCACATTTTCGGCAGATGGCAAATCACCTGAAAGCCCTGTATTCAAGCCGTTTTTCAGGCACTTATTTGTTTTTTACATTTATCATCAATACCACGCACTCAACGTGGTCAGTGTGAGGAAACATATCAACCAAATGAAAATCTGAGATTGTGTAGAGATCTGATAATTCTTTTAAATTTGGGATTAAGGTTTTAGGATTACATGAGATATATATAATTTTATTAAATTGCTGGGTTTTTATGAATTTTATAAGATTTGGGTGTAATCCGGCCCTTGGTGGGTCCAATACTATATAATCAGGTTTTTCTTTTCCACTTTGTTGTTTGACAAATTCTTTTACATCTTCATTTACAAATTCTACGTTGTTGATATTATTTAATATGGCGTTTTGCTTAGCTGCCTTTACCGCTTCTTTGACAATTTCTATTCCATAGACTTTTTTCGCTTTATTTGCAAGTAATAGGGATATTGTGCCCGTTCCAGAATAAAAGTCATATACAACATCTGAATTTTCTGCATAAGATAACGCAGTTTGGTATAAAACCTCTGTTCCTTTTGTGTTTGTTTGAAAGAAAGAGAAAGGACCAATTTTGAAAGTTAAATCTAAAATTTTTTCGTAAAAATAGTCTCTGCCGTATAGAATTTCCATTTCATCTGCTTTGACAACGTTGGCTTTAGATTCAGTCTTACTTTGAATTATGGAGACGATATTTCCTTTTAAGTTAGTATGCAGCATTTCTTCTTTCCATGTTTCTACTTCTTGATAATAATCATTATCTAAGGAAGTTACCAAGTTTAAAAGTATTTCCCCAGTTTTTAATCCTTTTCTGATTCCCAAATTTCTAAGAAAACCTGAGTGGTTCTTGTAATTTCTAAAAGGTATGTTCTTTTTGAAGAAAAATTCTCTTGTTTTTATAACGATATTGTTGAAGTCATAATTCACTAGTTTACAGTCTTTTGTGTAATAGACGTCGAACTTCTTGCCTTTTCCTCTTAACCCCAAAACAAGAGGGCCATCTTTGTATTCGTTACCAAAAGAGTATTCCATTTTGTTTCTGTATTCATATATATCTACAGAAGGAGTAATACCATGATAATTATTAGGTTTTATTTGATATTGATCAAAGAGCGAAAGAACGCTTTTCTCTTTTATTTTTAGTTGTTCTTCGTAATTTATATGCAATTTACTACATCCACCACATTTTTCGAAAATAGAACATAGTTGCACTAATAATTCTCCTTAATCATGACGATATTATTGATACCATTGATGGTAGTATTTCCAAAAATATAGATAAAATTTTGATTTTCAGGCTTTGATATACTAATTATTTCAAAATCAGAATCGAGTGTGTACGTGTTTATTTTTTCGACTTTTTCTTCTTCAAAATTTATTTCGTATATTATTCCAACTTTTTTCCCATTTTCTATACTATAACCATATGCTAGGTATTTTTCATCTATTTTAGCAAAGCCTAAAAATTTGTTCGACCCTTCTAATGAAAATTCAAAAGAATCTCCAAATCCATTTAATTCATCTATCTCTAAAATTCCGTATCTCATAGGTTGTGAATGAGTTTCAAATAATAAGTAGTATTTTCTACCTTCTTTTATAACCCCTACTGGGATGTTGTCATTGGAATCTCCGTATACGTTTGACCATTTCATATTTCCATAGTAGTCAAGTTTTAAAACGTATACATCAAAACCACCTGCACCAAAAGATCTTGTGGCACCAAAAACCATAAAACCTTGATCTTGAGAGTTTTTAATATCTACAGCAATTTCTACGTCGTTGCCACCGAAGTTATTAGTCCAGATTCTCGTCCCGTCGTTTAAATACTTTGAAACGAATATATCTGATAATTTTTTATTAATGAACAAATTTCCCGTTACTGCGTAACTATCTTCGTCGATTTTTGTAATACTTATACCGCTATCTCTACCGATATCCCCATAATCTATCCGATAATTAACGCTACCGTCTTCACTTATGGAAACGATGTAAACATTACCGTTTAAGCCGTAAGAGAGTGTATCACCGATGTAGATTATATTTTTAGAGTTATCGGTGGAGCTTTCAGTGAGTATGGCGTCTCTGAAAAAATCTGTATTTTTTGCATATAATGACTTTTCGTTTAAAATATTTCCGTAAGGATCAATTTTCCATGTTTTTGCATCCCAATTTTCATTTTTGCCTTCATAGCCATAAAGATAAAAATTTTCTCCATCGTATAAACTTCCATAGATGTATTCATCGAAACCTTTGAAGAATATTTTGATTAGTTCTGTCGCCTCAGGAGTTATTGGAGTAGGTTCAACGGGTATATCCATAGGAGTAGAGGGTTCTGTAATAGCTCCTTCTATCGGCTCTGGTATTGTGATTTGAGTTGGTTCAGGTGTTATCTCCGTTGCCTGTGACGTTAGTGGAGTAGGCTCAACGGGTATATCCATAGGAGTAGAAGGTTCTGTAATAACTTCTTCTATCGGCTCTGGTATTGTGATTTGAGTTGGTTCTGGAGTTATCTCCGTTGCCTGAGATGTAATTGGCGTGGGTTGGATGGTTATTGTTGATGGAGGTGTCACTATTTCTTCTTCTTCTTCTTCTTCTTCGATCGTATGGGGTAAAGGTATTTTTTCCTTAATGTATCTGGTGAAATAATATTGAGAATCGAAATCATCGTAAAGTATTAAAAATCGAGTTAGAAAGTCTTTTACACCTACCAATAAACCTTTGTCATATACTAAGGGTTCATCAATTATTTGGAATTTATTTATTGTAGAATAATTCCAAACTAAACTTCCTTCCAAATCGAAGGATTTAATACTTTCTCCTACCAATATGAATCTATCTTTGTTAACAGGAACAAAATAATTGAAATTTTCTTCATATGTAAAAGTTCTGATCAAATTCAATTCAGAATCATAAAAGTGAAGATTTTTTGAACCGGATAATAGAACTATTTTGTCGTAATAAGTGTATATTTTTCTTTGATATCTTTGAGTTTCTATTTGAAAGTCAAGTTGTGATATTTTTTGCAGATTGGTATCTAAGAGTGTAATATTATTATTAGTCAATATGGGGAATAAAGTCATATTTTGAATTTCAAGATAGTCGAAATCAAAAGTTTTGTTGTTAAAATCAAAACTTTCAACGGTTTCAAAATTACTATTCAATTTAACGAATTTATCTTCGGTTAAAAGATAGATGTATCCGCCTTTTACTAAGGCTTTTTGAATGTTGTTGAAATCAATTTGTTTTTGTATTTGAAAATCATCGTTTAGCGAAAAGATTTCATCATTACTGTAAAAGATATTTTCTCCTGCTAAACCTTTAATCTTGAAGTTTAATTGTGCCTTTTTTTCTAAAGAATAGTCGAAGATATAAGTTTCATCTTGCGTAACGAGAAAGACAGCTTCACTTGTCAAGAACCCATTTTCAATATTTTGTCTAAAATCAACCGTTTTAATCACAACTTTATTTTCATTCATTAAGACAACCTTGTTTTTCGATATACCAAGAAAGTTATCATCTAAAGGAAGAATTTTATCAAATTCTTCAAATATGATAATATATGCATCCCCAGCACGTAAACTTCTTGTGGTAAATTTTGCTGTTTTGCTGGAGTACACGTTTCCTTCCTGGTCAACTCCTTCTACTTTCCAGTAGTAAGTTGTTTCAGGCTTTAGGACGTCTCCCGTATAAAAATTTGAAAAAATATTTTCCAGTTTCAAATCTTTTTCATCTATATTGGCATCTTCAGATATGTATATTCTATATCTTATCTCTTTCCCTTCAGCATCAATGGTTTGCCATCTAAAAGAAGTTCTTATGTCGACATTTTGGGCATCTTCTTGTGGAGAAAGAATATTTATATTCAAAGTAAAAGAAATGGCGGAAAATAAAATTGCAACAAATATTAACAAATAATTTTTCATGGTAGCACCTCTAAAAATATTTAATATTTGGCCCTAGATTTACTGCGAAAACGAGTTGGAGATTGAGTTGATATTATGTATGAATAAAGATAAATTTTGTGTGTTATGATCTTTAAATTTGGATAAAGTTACTTCTTCAGTCGTAGTTTGTATTCTAAACATAGACAAAAAAACCTTTAGGGCATCTTTAAAATTATTTATTTTAAACTCTACTATCGAGTCGAAATCCATCAAATGTTCTTCGTAATTAGCGAATATTTGTGCAAAAGTAAAAGACATATCTTTGATTTCTTCGACATTTTCTTGAATAAAGGGCTGTAAGGGTAACGATTCTCCTAAAATTCGATCTTGATAAAATCTTAAAAGTAATCTACCGAAAGCTAACCCATCTCCGTCTTTCCAAAGATATTGCGATATAGTTGTTGCTACCCTTTCTGATAGGCCGTAATTAAATCCAGAAAGAAGTAGGCCGTTCGTGAGTAATTCAACACCATCTGGATATAACTTTGGTTCTATCGAACTCTCTTTTAACCAGCTAACGAATGGGCGTTTTATTTCTTTGGCTGTTAGATGTTCTGACAAAGAAAAAGGGTCAATATTTCCAAATTCGTCTATACTTTCAAATATTGATTCGGAAATATTCTTATCCGTAAAATCTTCCAGTTTGGAGACGTAAAGATCTAATCTATCTAATTTGTCTATTAGTAGAGTAAAGTTTGATAAGGGTTCTTCTAACAATATCTCTTTCACTTTTTCTACTCTACCTTGAGATAATTCGAACAAAACTTTAAAATTAACTGCGGTTTCGTGAAAGTCAGGATTCAGATTTAAAATTTCAAAATATTTTTCCACTTGTTCTTCGTCTTCTATTATTACATAAAATTTTAATAAAGTTAATACAATAAGATCTTTATTTTGCTCTGAAGCTATTTTTAAAGCTCTTCCTTCTGTTTCAATTGCTTGTAAGTATCTTCCCATGTTTTTATATTCCAACGCTAATTCGTGAAGTATATAATCTGTTTCATTTAAAGAGGCGGCTTTTTCTAAAACTTTTATGGCCTCGTTGTGGTTTCCTAATCTAGCCAATGAATGAGCATCGTTATAATAAATTTCATAATTATCGCTATCTATTTCTAGGGCTTTTTGGTGGACTTTGTGAGCATCTTTATAGCGTTGAAGCATATTTAGGGAAACGCCCAATCTTTCATAGGCAGGAACGAATTTATTATCGATTTCTATGCATTTTTGTAGGAGTGAGACAGCTTCTTCAAATCTGCCATTTTCCATGTATACATCTGCCATTTTTAGAAAACCTAATGTAAAATCCTTTTCAAGTTCGACAGATTTAGAGTAGTATTCTAATGCCTCATCATAGATATTTCTTTCATACATGAGGTTGCCAAGTTCATAATATCCATATGCAAAATTTGGTTTTTCTTTTATCGATTGCTTTAAATGAAGTTCCGCTAGTTCAAAGTTTCCTAATTTTTTGTAGTATAATCCAGTATAAAAATGCAACCTATAATCTGGATAAATTTTACCTGCCTTATCTAAAAATTCCTTTGCCTTTTCAAAATATTTGTTGTTGAGGTTTTTTTTAAAAGCTTCATAATAATAATAAACCAAGTAAGATATATAATATCGGTTGTTTTTATCTATGTCAACTTGAGCTTCTAAACCTCTAATAATTACGTCCAAAGGTATTTTATTGGTTTTTCTTGCATTTTGAAAATCTTCCACTAAAATAGGTAATTTGACAGGAAGGTTATTCAACTTTGCATAATTGGGATCTATATTCAGGTAAACTATAGCATATTTTACTTCTTTCAAAAGAAACGCACCTCTTCATTCTTATCTTCATTTAAATGAATTAATTGAAAGCTTTATATTTAAAAACAAAAAAAAGCAAGCCGCAAACTGCTCCTAAATAACTTGCAACCATATCTAAATTGCTATATGTATGGTAGATACTGAATTTTTGAGCATACTCTGTTAAAATGGGAACTAAAAGGAAAAAAATCAAAAAAAGTATAAAATAAAGTCTTTTACTATTTTTAAAGAAAGCGGTAAAGAACAAATCGGCACCCAAAAAAAACGAGATAAAATGAACTATTTTGTCTTCTCCTTTGAAATTACTATAATTTATTATAGGTTTAGAAATAGAAAGATATATAATAAAAACTATATATAAAAAGAACAAAACTTTCCAAAACACATTTTTTATTTTTTTTATATCTTTATAATTTTTATCAACCATTTGGCAACCTTTCTCTAATTTTATTTATATATATAACCTGGGGAGACTGCCCCAGGTTTGAAAAATTATGAGATGCTCTATTTTTTTTATTCCATTCTAAATGTTTCAGTTCTATCATGGTCTTCAATTATATGTTTATATCTGTCATAAGCAGATTTTGCCATTTTTTCTAAAATACTTGGAAGATCACTGTCAGTCCAATCTTCACCTAAAAAATCTATCAGTTCGTTTTTTAATTTAAAGTGAGGTTCTTTATCAGTAGCAAATTCAACATAACTTTCCACAAGTTTTCTATCTACTTCATCTTCTCCGTAAATTTTTTCTAGTAGCTTACTTACACTCCTTGAAAAAAGATCGGGGATCTCTTGAAATTTTTTAGTGAGATCTAATTTGTTTTGATATAATGGTTTAATTTCATTATAATACTTTATAAACGATTTCACGAGGGGATCCCTCCTTTTTGTTGTTTTAATTAGTTAAAGAATAAGTAGAACTTTTAAAGAATTCGTCTTTAAAAAATTTAAAATCGTCATTTTCTATAGCTTCTCTCATTTTCTCTACCAGGGATATGTTGAATCGCAAATTGTGAATGCTTAAAAGGACTTTTCCGAGTACCTCATCTTTTTTGAAAAGATGGTGTATATAACCACGAGAGTGATTTTTACAAGTATAACAATCGCATTCTTCATCAATAGGTTTTTGGTCAAATTTAACCAGTGAGGATTTTAAGTTGAGTTTTCCTTTCCATGTTAGTGCCGTTCCGTGCCTTCCCATTCTTGTTGGTAAGACGCAATCGAACATATCCATACCGTTTTCCACAGATAGAAACATCATCGTGGGAGAACCTATTCCCATTATGTACCTTGGTTTGTTTTCAGGTAATTTATTGCCAAAAGCTTTTAAAATCTTTTCAGAATCTTGGTATTTTTCTCCTACGGCTAATCCACCCAATGCATAACCGTCAAAATCTAAAGAGGTTATCTGGGATAAACTGAGTTCTCTTAAATCTTCAAAGAGTCCTCCCTGAAATATACCGAATAATGCCTGCCCATTATTATGATTATTATTATGATATCGCTTGGATCTTAAAGCCCAATTAAAAGTTTTTTGCACACTATCCTTTACAGCGTCGTAACCAGATAAGGAATTTATACATACATCTAAAACCATTGCAATGTCCGACCCGATTACTTTTTGTATATCTAGAGATTTTTCAGGTGTTAGCTCTATTTGAGAACCATCCAGCGGAGATTTGAAAATTACTTTTTCATCAGTTAATTTGGTGTGTGGTAAGGAAAATATCTGAAACCCTCCGCTATCCGTCAAAATTGGTTTTTCCCAGTTCATGAAGTTATGAAGGCCTTTAAAATGCTCAAGAATTTCTAACCCTGGTCTTAAGTAAAGGTGAAATGCATTGGCTAATATTATCTCACTATTGATATCGTTTAATAACGAGTTTGTAAGAGTTTTTACCGTTGCATTCGTGCCAACAGGCATAAAAACCGGTGTTTCAACGATGCCATGTTTTGTAATAATACGTCCTCGCCTAGCCCCGGTGTATCTGTCAATATGAATTAATTCGAATTGTATTGGTGAATCATCCATTAACCTTTTATTTCCTCCTTCAACTCTTTTAACAAGGAATCTGCTTCATTTTTGAACTCTATAGTATCATTTAAAAGGTTTTCCTTTTCTTCTGTGTTGTTTATTTTTTCTAAATTAGCTTCAACAGAAATAATAGCCGAATTCAAAACGGCCCAAGCTAAATAACAAGTAATTTTTGATTCGGGTTTTAAGACGGGGCTACCGTATTTGTAAAGGGTAAAACAGTTTTTTAGGATATTATAGCATGTTTTGGCTATATTGAAAGAATATATAGCAGCACTTTTTAAAGATTTGTCCTTATCTTTGCCTTCCTTGACATTCTGGATTCTTTCTGAATATTTAGAAGATTCTTCGGCATATTCCATTAATTTTTCTTTGATATCTATAAGATTTTCTAAGGCTACTTCTAGCGTATTCTCATAATCCTTGTCATTTCCATTGGAGATCGTGTAATTTGCCACCATATAACCTAGTGCAGACGCTAAAGCTGCTACTAAAGAAGTAACAGTTTCTCCGGCGGAAGCCGGATCTGTGGATGAAATTTCATTTAAAATATCCTCAAAACTCATATTTTTATACATTCATCCACCTCCCATCACAAAATGATTAAAGTATATGTACTTTTATTATACCATATTTTGATGATTAATGGATGTGAAAGAAAATCAAAATGAGGTTAACGAAGTTCTTACATAATCTTCTGGGGGAGCGCAGTATAAAGAGGAGGATTTTATTTAAATAGATGAAGGAAGACTCCTACTCTATAAATTATGAAGAGTTGATCCAAAGCATAGGAAGTGATTAAATTATCAAAAAATCTTTTGGATACTTGTTTAATACTTCACAACCATTATCAGTCACCAAAACCAGGTCTTCTATCCTTACCCCGCCAACACCTGGTAAATAAACTCCTGGTTCTATTGAAAAGATCATACCAGGTATTAGAATTTCTTCGCTATTTGAAGATATGTAAGGTTTTTCATGAACCTCTATCCCTACACCATGGCCTGTTCGATGAGTAAAGTACTTGCCATATCCTTTGCTTTCTATATAACTACGCGTAGTGGTATCAATCTCAGAAGCCTTAAGACCAGGCTTTATTTTTTCAATAGCTTTCAAATTGGCTTCTAATACTATTTGATAGATGTTTTTCATGGTTTCAATAGGTTTGCCAAAAAAGACGGTCCTTGTCATATCTGAACAATAATGATTTTTTATGCAACCCATATCTATCAATACAACATTCCCATCTTTTAACTTTGCATTAGTGGACACATGATGAGGATTAGAAGTATTCTGGCCGTATCCAACTATAGGTTCAAAAGAAACACCATCGGCTCCTTCTTTTTCGAAGATATTTTTGATGGCTTTGGCTAAGTATTTTTCTGGGAGCATCTCCGATAAAAGATCTATAACCTTTTCCATAGCAGTGTCATTTAATAAAGAGGAGGACCTCATTAACGATATTTCTTCAGCTTCTTTTACCATCCTTAATTCACTGATTATTGGGGAGAGATGTTTTAAGGATAAATCTTTAGTATTTTCCATTAAATCCAAAAGAAAGCCAGCATCCCATCTTCCATCTATACCTATTGGTTTATCTTTTTCAATAAGAGAAGATAATATCTTAATAGGATCTTCAGAATCAGAATATTTAATCAAATTTACTTCATCAACGGTATTTACCGTGAATAATTCATTGACTAGCAACTTAACCTCGCCAGAAGTATTTACATATAATAACAACAACCTTTCTCCGGGTTCAAACCACTCTTGTAAAAAATAGTAAAGAGAAGGTGGTGAGGATATTATTGCTTGATAAATATTATTTTTTACCATCTTATTGAGAAGTTTTTCTATCCTATCTTTACGCAATATTAAATGGACCTCCCCTGAATAGTGTCTAATTTTATTTAATTTATATTCATAATTATATCATAAAAAAAGTAGGAAGCAGATGATAAATTCTCTACTTCCTACTTGCTGGGGGTTAATATTATTCTTTAACTTCCTTAACCTTTAGCCACCAATCGTACCCTTCTTCACCTGATGTTTTTCTCTTCATAGCCTCGGAGTAAGTTGAAGCTGGTGGAATTATAACTTTACTTCCAAATATCGAGTTGTCGGGCCAATTGGCAGGGGTTACTACCTTGTTTTTGTCTGACAATTGTAAAGCTTTTACGGCTCTATATATTTCATTGATGTATCTCCCAACCTCAGAAGGATAGTACATGATCAATCTAATAGTTCCTTCAGGATCTAAGATGAAAACTGCTCTAACAGTTGCCGAACCTTTTTCAGGGTCTACCATCCCCAATCTTGAGGCTACTCTTCCCATTGTATCAGCTATTATTGGGAAAGTAATTTCTACACCAAGGTTATCTTTGATCCATTCCATCCATTTGATGTGTGAATAAACGGCATCAACAGAAAGTCCTAAAAGTTCTGTGTTTATCTTTTTGAAATCTTCATGCTTTTTTGCAAATTCAACAAATTCTGTTGTACAAACAGGTGTAAAATCTCCTGGATGGCTGAAAAGTACCAACCATTTTCCTTTGTAATCTTTTGGTAGTTCTTTTGCACCGTTCGTTGTTAATACTTTCATCTCAGGAAACTTTTCTCCAATTAAAGGAATTCTACCTTCCATATTTACCTACCTCCTATTTGATGTTTTCATTTTTGAAATATCTATTTTTTAGGTTCGCCTAAAAAAATTATATACTCAAAAAATAGAGAAGTCAAGTAAAAATTCAAACTAATTTTTTAAATTTATATTCTTTTCTTGTTACTAAAAAGCATTAATTGGTTTTGAAAAAATAGTTTTTCGATAGATTGCTAATGATATAATAATTGTGGACGATAATAACTATGAAGTTCAAATTGTTGAAAGGAGGGACTAAATTATGGATATCAACAATATCAATCCTGCTGATGGTAATAATTTAGATAAAATAAATCAAAAAAAGCTTGATAAGGATTTTTTAAAGAAACAGGTTAAATCAACAAACCTAGAAAGTGCAAATAAGATTACAGGAGAATCGAAGAAGTATATAGAAATATCAAATAAGATACCAGAAATTCGTCAGGAGCTTGTATCGAAATTGAAGGAATCTATTGAAAACGGCTCTTACAATATCAATGTAGATCAAATTGTAAATAAAATGTTTGAGTAAAGTGGGTGACCGTCATTAATAATTTAGAAGCGATAAAAAATGTATTAAATGAAGAGAACGCCAGTTTAATAGAGTTAAAAAACTCTTTTTATAACCTAAGAGAAGGTTTAGTGAAGAAAGCAGCTGTTGAAAAGATTAATTCAACCCTTTTGACGATTGAAAAAATGGCAAGTAACTTTAAAAGGGTAGAGGCTACAAGATCCCAGTTGGTATCAGCGTTATGCTTAGAAGAAAATATAGAGAACAAATTAGAATCGATTATTAATTATTTTTCAAAGAGGGACTATGAAATCGCCCTTCTTTTTTCAGAGCTTGTTAAAAATTTAAAGGAATTAGTAGGTGAAATTGATCTTTTAAGTAACATTATTTCATTTCAATCTAATCTGAACAATTTTATTTATCAAATTTTGAATCCTGAATCGATTACAAAAAGCAAAACTTACTCTCAAAAGGGTAGTAGAATTGACAATAATTTGACTTCACGAAGTTGGAGGGGTTAACGTGTGTGCAATGACTTTGAATGGCTTATTGAACACTGGGTTACTAGGAGTTTACACCAATAAAATTGCAATGAGCGTTGTTGCCCATAATATCTCTAATTCTAATACTCATGGCTTTTCGAGACAGACTCCGGTTATTGTAACTACCAATCCCATTAATTTGACAACGATTGGAAGTGGAGGGGCAGCTTTATCTTTTGGAACTGGTTCGACAGTAAGCGATATTCAACGAGTGAGGGACGAGTTTTTAGATTTGCAATTTCGAGGAACTTCCTCTCGTTTGAATTATTGGGAAAATATATATTCTAATGTGCATTATATAGAGCAATTATTTGGCGAGCCTGGAGAAACGGGTTTGAGGAATATATATGATTCTTACTGGGCATCAATCGAGGAGCTGAAAACTGATCCATCAAACGAAGCCGCTAAAACTCAGGTTGTATCTCGAGCAGAAGAATTAGTAAACACTATGAAAGATATTAATTATAGGTTAGAAGAATTAAAAAGCGATATAAACAGTGAAATAAAAATTAGAATTGACGAAATAAACAGTTATTTGAAAAGAATTGCCGATTTAAATCAAAAGATACTGACATCAAGTTCAATAAGTAGTTCCCCTAATGATTTGCTTGATGAGAGGGACAGATTGTTGGATAGACTTTCAGAGCTTTCCAACATACGGATAACAAATCATTCAAATGGTCAAATCTCTTTGAGTATTGGGGATAAAGTAGTTTTAAATGGTAGTAGTTATCAAGAGATAAAATCTTTAACCATTGCTGGAACAAACAATGAATATTATGCATATGTAGGAAATAATTTATTAACTTTTAACGACGGAAAAATGTCTGCCCTTTTTGAATTGAGGGACGAAATTATCCCTTCTTATCAACAACAGCTCGATGAGTTTGGCTTGTATTTAGTTGATACAACTAATCTTATTTATAAAGAGGGGTGGGATTCAACAGGAACTATAACAGGAGCCAACTTTTTCAGTGATATAAGTACCCAAAGAGGTTTTGAAGATTCAAGACTTTTCAGGATAGCAGGAAATTCAGACGTATTTCATCCAGGTATAATTCAATATGTAACGAGTCATAGAAGTTTTTATGAAGATCCTCAAATTGATTTAAATGGTTTCTATCTTTACACTGTAAATTCTAAAGTTTCGCCTCCTTCTGATCTTTCTGAAGTTTATCCTTCTCATTATAACAATATTGATTCAATAATACATGATTCAACAAATAAAGCTATTTATTTTGACGATACTTCGGGCTTTCAAGACAAACTACTAGTTGATATAAAAGGAGATTTTCTTAAGGAATATGGTTTCCCTACTAAAGAAATTAAGGCATACAAAATAGATCCTGCAAAAGTTATACCTGGTAGCCTTAAATTTGACGGTATTGATTCTAATATAAATTTCTCTAATGCAGTAGATTTAGTATCTAATATAAACAGCCATTCTGGAGGTTACTTGAAAGCAGAAGAAATTGATGGATTTATATACATCCTTCCCACAATGAAGATTCCAAATGCAGACTTGGATACAATCGTTTTAAATGACGTTGACGGTTCTCTTTCAAAAATGGAAGCACAAAAAGTTACATTGGATGCTTTAGATACTTCACAACCTACTTTGAATAATTTATTAGGTTCCAATGAAAAAATAGAAATGAGTATAAATGGAAGAAGAATTGAGATCAACCCTCTTAAAGACACTATTTATGATTTGGTTGACAAAATCAACGCAACAAACACCGGGGTTACCGCTTCTGTTACTCCACATGGTTCGTTTGTTTTGAGAGCTGGAAATCTAATTAATTTTGACTTACAGAACGTTACTATAAAAGGTCCTGAAAAATTATTCAATGCATTAGGATTTATCGAAGATGGTTCTAATAATATTGTTACTCTCATATCCCCGGATGTAAGTCCAGAACAAATAGATGAAAAGTTTTCTAAGGCTGATCTTTTGAGAATAGATAAGGGGTTGGGAATAGTCAATCAAATCTCCGTATCATCTAATTTAAAAGAGAATCCTTCTTTACTTGCAACTGATTTGGGTTATTATTATCAGACTAATTATACTCCAACCGGTGCGGGAAACGTTAGTGTATGGGATAAAATATCTAAGATGTATAATAATTCAGTATTAGATAATGGAAGGGTCGGTTTTTCAAACTTTTTGGGAAATATTGTTACCGATATAGGAGTTAAGGGTGAAACCGCTGATAAAATGAGGCTTAACAGTGAGATGTTGAATAGCGAAATCCGCCTTGAAAAAGAAAGAGTGATGGGCGTTTCTATCGATGAGGAGATGACTAACCTTGTCAAATATCAGCAAGCTTTTAATGCTTCTGCCAGAGTTATTACAGCGGTAAATCAAATGATGGATACTGTTATTAACAACTTGGGTGTTCGATAATATGCCATACAGTACTTGTTTGATTGTGAGGAGGAAAAAACATGAGAATCACTGAGAATCTTTTAAGTAGTAGAACACTTAGCGATATTCAAAATGTTTTAAGGAAGTATAGTGATTTAAATTCTCAATTAACTTCAGGAAAGAAAGTCCGATACCCATCGGATAACGCATCTGTGGCAACAAGAATTTCTAATTTAGATAGTCGTTTAAGGGAAATTGAACGATATAAAACTAATGTAGAAACAGCCCAAAATTATGTGAATATGTATGATACGGCATTACAAGAAGTAAGCTCAATATATCTTAGAATTAAAGAACTTGCAGTCAGAGGGGCAAATGATACTTTGAGTGAAGATGATAGAGTAGCTATAACAGAAGAACTAAACAAGATAAATACACAACTAGTTTCTATAGCAAATACAGAAATTTCAGGAAATTATGTGTTTGGAGGGGCTAAGAATAATCAAAAAGTTGTGGAAATAGATAGTAATGGGGATTTTAAAATAAAAGTACCCCCACAAGCAAATATTAGGCATAAAATTTCCGTTGGTGGACAAGATATAGAATATGGTAAAACGGTTTATGATGCTTTTGTAACTGATAGTGGTGCCTCAATTTTCGGCGTAGTAAAAAGGTTGTCCGGTGCAATAGAATCAGGAAATAATACTTCAATTCAAACTGAGTTAGGAAATATAGAAGAAATACAAGCTAAAACGTTAAATAATCTAGCTGAAATTGGTGCTACTCAGCGAGTCTTAGAAATGACTTCAAATAGAATGGAGGATTTTAAATTTTTTTCAACAGAATTTTTATCTAACGAAGCTGACGCTGATATCGCACAAGTTGTAATGGAATTGGCAATGCAGCAAAATGTCTTACAGGCTGCTTTAAAAGCGGCTGGTAATATTATTCCTCCGACTTTGGCAGATTTTCTATAAGGAGGTTTTCAAAAACAATGATAAAAGAGTATGAAACGAAGTTGGGAAGTGTGAAAATAGAGACTGAGCGAACGATAACTTTTGAGTACGGTATCCCTGGTTTCGAAGATCTTAAACAGTTTGTTTTACTAGAACCTGAAGATACACATCCCATCATGTGGTTAGCTTCACTAGAAAATAATAATGTGGCTTTTCCAGTTACTTTTCCTCAGCTTATAAGAAGCGATTATCAGTTTACTCTTCCTCAAGATTTAACAGAATACTTGGGATTAGAGAAACCAGAAGATGCTATAATATTAAGTATATTAACTATACCTGAAAAAGAAGACGAAATAACTATAAATTTGGCTGCCCCAATTATTATTTCGCAAAAAAATCATAAAGGGATACAATATTTAATTGAAAGCGAAGAATACAAAATTAGACATCTTTTGAAGGAAGAATTGGAAAGAAGTAAGGTTATACTATCTGCTCAAAAAGATGGTGAATAGATTTGTTGATATTATCTAGAAAAATTGGCCAATCCATCGTAATACAAGCAGGAAATAGAAAAATAAAGCTTATTATGCTTGAACAAGATAATGGAAGTATAAAAATCGGTTTTGAGGCACCTAAAGAGATAAAAATTTATCGTGAAGAAGTGTATGAAGAAATCGTAAAGCAGAATAAAGCCGCATTGGAAAGCGATGTTAACAGGTTGAGAAAAATAAAAACTACTATCCCAAAACTAGTTAAAAGAGATGACAAACAAAATAGCTAGGTTAGACACTTTAGAAATAAAAAGATTTTCAAAAATAAGATTTTGATTTTAAAAGGGTTACAGGGCGGAGCCCTTTTGCTGATTTGTGCAAAACGCATTTATAATGCTTTAGAAACAATTTCCATATTCTCATTTGCGAAGCAAATGATGTTACGCGAACTTGGGGATCTTAAGAGGTTTATCCCTTAACGTTTGGGCGAAGGGGAGCTTAAGCAGATTGTATGTAACTTAGAATGATGGAGGTATTTTAAAAGTTTTTAAATTCTAGAATCATGGTTTAAAGTAGGTTCCAGAGTTTCGAAAGAAAGTATAGCTAGGTACAAGGGAGGGGAAAATCTAATATGACTCAAAAAAGAGCAATAATAGGTAAAGCAAAGGAAGTTAAACCTTTAATAATAAATAATGAAATGACTAAAGAGGTTGAAAAAAGAATATTAATAGGGAAAAGTAACTATGGGGCCCCTAATTTTGTTATGAGGTTATTTACCGTTAAACCCGGAGGGCACTCGCCTAGGCATTCTCATAGATGGGAACATGAAATATTTATAGTTAAAGGTAAGGCAGAGGTTTATGATGGAGAAAAATATAATATAGTTGAAGCTGGAAGTTTTGTTTACATTCCTGGAGGCATAGAGCACCAATTGAAGAACGCTGGAGATGAGGATTTGGAATTTATTTGTGTTATTCCAACCTCTGCAGATGAAGAATGAATTTTTAATAAAAAAGTGGCGTAATATAATAAATATATCGCCACTTTTTGTTTGCTTTATACAAACAACTCTAATTACTTATAACTTCGTCTATAGCAATCTTTTCTTCTTCAGTTATCAGTTTATCGATATCCAATATTACTAACATCCCATCTTCTAAACGAGCTATTCCACTTATAAAATCGGCTCCACGCATTCCACCTATATTAGGTTTTTCGTTTATTAAATTTGGGTCGATACTTCTAACGTTTTTCACATCGTCAACCATTATCCCAACACGTCTTTGATCGATTTTCAAAACTATTACTTTGGAGTGAGATTTGTCTTCAAAATTGGGCATTTTAAATTTTCTTCTCAGATTGATGATAGGTAGAACTTCTTCATTTCGATAATTTATTACACCTTCAAAATAGTCAGAGGCATTTGGTAATTTAGTGGTCTCTTCATACTCAATTACGGCATCCACATTCATAATATCGAGACCAAACTTTTCTTTACCAATGTTGAATGTGACTATTTTTAACTCAGATGGCATTTTTACTCCCCCTTTTTAAAATTAAAATTTTATTTCTAAAAATGTTTAATTTTAATTCAGTAAGTTTTAAAAAATTATATCATAAAAGTATTTAGAATAAAAGTTGTTTCTATGCTAAAGAAATTTAGAAAAAAGAAATATGTTATAATTTTAATATAATTATTAAAAATTTTATTACTTTGGGGTGTAACCCATGCGCAAGATTAGTAAGAATTATAATGTTTTAGGCTTTTTAATTGTTTTGATTTTGATAATGTTTTCACTTGTAATACTTTACATTCGAATGGCAAAAGAAAAAACGGTTCAAGGAACTGCTACTCAAGTAAAAGATTTTACTAATTTAGTTGTTCAAGAGCAAATTTCTACCTCAGTAGTAGGTGCCGAATATGGGGTAATAATAGGAGGTTACGAAGGATTTTATGTTTTTGATGGTGAAAAGAAAGAAATAATTGCTTCAGTAACAACCGGTAGTTATGTTAACGATGCTCAGATTTATGGAGATTATCTTTATCTTGTTGACAGAGAGGGATTAAAAATTTATGATTTTTCAGATCCTCAAGAACTAATTTTGTTAAATTCTTACTCCACATTTGGTGATTCTTTATCGGTTACAACGAATGGAGAATTAGTATTTGTTGCGGATGGTGAAAATGGTTTGATAAGCTTTGATCTGAAAGATAAAGTGTATATAAGATTAAAAGAGCATATTCGTTTACCGGGTATGGTAACCCGAGTTGAAATGTTTGAAAATTATTTATTTGTAATTGGTCCAGGTTTAGGAATAAAAGTTTATGAAATCAACGAAAATCAAACTCTTCAAGAGATTAATTATTATGATAAGTTTATATCACCTAGAATGTTTACTTTCAATAATGAATTTTTTGTGGTGAACGATGATTTATTGGGTATACATATATTTAAAATCAAAGATTTGATCAACGACAAAAATTATGATTTGAAGCCGTTGTATGTATGGAATGATGATGTTTATTCTATGCAATTATTGGATGAATCTTTGTACTTCTCTACGAATAACGGTGTATACAAAAGAAATTTGGAATCTTTAGAAACTCAAGAGATTATTACTGGACAATTTTCTAGACCAAATATTTTGATAAAAGGCGGGTATATATACTTAACGAATAATGAGAACGGGCTGTATATTTATGATTTAGATACCAAAAAACTACTTAAGTATGTTAATACAGTTAACTCAATTTTTGATTTTGTTGTATTAGAATCAGGGGTATTAATTAACGAAGGAGGAAAGATAGTTTACCTAGATAAACAAAAAGGAAAATTATGGGAGAAAAGGTATACGGGAAGTTTGATAAAAGGTAAGAAAGGTTTTTATGAGGTAAGTGGAAATATGGTCCATTTTTATGATGCTAAGAATACAACCACCAAAAGTTTTCCTGAAAACATCAAACGTATAAAAGAAACACAAGAAGGAGTGTTCGTTATTGCTGAAGAGAATATATATTCTTTCTTTGATGGAACAAAGGTGTTTGCAGGAAAGGCACAAGATATAGAAATTATTGATAACATTGCGTATATAGCTGAGGGAGATAAGATAATAGAATTTAACTTTTTGACCGGAAAAAGTAGCTTTAAATTTTATTCAAAAGATTATATTGATCAAATTCATTCCTCTTCTGATGGGTTTATCCTATTAACGGAAAAAGGAGTCTTTCGAACAGACTTTAATTTTAACATCATAGATTATTTTAGTTTTGATTATTCTCCCGATATAATTACTCTAAATGAAAAATATATATTTTATTCTATAGGCTCACAATTGACGATTGTTGATGTGTCAAATTTTGGTTTGAATAGAATGATTAATTCAGATCTTCCAATTTTAAGTATGGATTATAAATATAGATATCTTTACATTTTTTACCCTTCAAAAGGAATAAGGAGATATAATATTACAGATAAACTTCAACTAGTTGATGAAGAAGTTATAGTAAATATTTTCACCGCTAAGAATATGGTTTTTTGATATAGAAGTTTTGTAAATTTGATAATGAAAGGGGTTTTATGTTTTGATAGTTACGATAAATCATAAAAATTACGAAGCTGAGGCAGGTCAAACTATACTCCAGGTTGCAAAACAAAACGATATCTATATCCCCACCATATGTCATAGCCCACATTTATCCGACTTAGGTTCTTGTAGAATGTGTTTGGTAGAATTGGAAAATAATCATAAATTAGTAGCTTCTTGTGTTACTCCAGTAGCTGATGAGATGAGGATTTTAACGGATAGCAAAAGGGTTAACGAAACTAGAAAGACTGTTGTAGATCTGCTTGTTTCTGATCATCCATTAGATTGTATGATATGTGAAGCTAATGGGAACTGTGTTCTTCAAGATCTCGCTTACGAATATGGAATTAAAGCATCAACCTTCGGAACAAAGAAATTCCCACGTTTTGAGATAAAAGCCGAGAATGAATTTATACAACTGGATCCAGATAAATGTGTACTTTGTGGTAAATGTGTACGGACCTGTAAGGAGATTCAAATGTGTAACGTATTGGACTTTGTCAATAGAGGTTTTGAAACTAAAGTTAGCCCTTCCTTTGGTGAAGATCTGGGAGGCAAGGACTCTTCGTGTGTCTTTTGTGGGCAATGTGTTGAAATGTGCCCGACAGGGGCTCTCACTTATATTTCTTCGAAAGGAAAAGGACGTTATTACGAATTGAAGAAAACTATAACGATTTGTCCTTACTGTGGGGTTGGTTGTCAATTAGAACTTAGAACTAAAGATAATAAGATAATTCAAGTTGGTTCAGTTTACAATGAAAACTCTCCAAATCCTAATGGAGAAAGCTGTGTGAAAGGCCGCTTTGGTTATGATTTTGTCAATCACCCTGATAGATTGACTGATCCTTTGATAAAGAGAAACGGCCATTTCGAAAAAGTTGGTTGGGAAGAAGCCTTGGATTATGTTGCAGAAAAACTTTTGAATATAAAAGAAAAGTATGGAAGTGATTCAATAGGTGGATTAAGTTCAGCAAAATGTACAATCGAAGAGAACTATATTATGCAAAAATTTATGAGAGCTGTAATTGGGACGAATTCTGTAGATCACTGTGCCAGACTTTGTCATGCATCTACTGTTGTTGGATTAGGAATGGCATTTGGTTCAGGAGCCATGACCAACTCTATATCAGAAATAGAGGGAAGTGATGTAATATTTGTGATAGGTTCAAATCCAACAGAGAATCACCCGGTAATTGGGAGCAAGATTAAAAGGGCAAAAAAAAACGGTACACATTTAATAGTAGCAGATCCTCGAAAGATAGAACTTTCTGAGATTGCTGACATTTCATTGCAACAGAAGCCAGGGACAGATGTGGCTTTAATAAATGGAATGATGAATGTAATTATCAACGAAGGGTTACTTGATAAAAAGTTTATTGAAGAAAGAACGGAAGGATTTGAAAGCTTTATAAAGATAATAGAAAGTTATACACCCTCTAAAGTATCCCATATTACAGGAGTGCCAGCGGATAAGATAATCGAAGCTGCTAAAATGTACGGATCAGCCAAAAAAGCAGCCATATATTTTGCTATGGGAATAACTCAACATAAATACGGAACTAATAACGTGCTTTCGCTTACGAATCTTGCACTCTTAACTGGGAACGTTGGTTTTGAAAGTACGGGAGTCAATCCATTAAGGGGACAAAACAACGTTCAAGGTGCTTGTGATGTAGGGGCTTTGCCTGATGTTTATCCTGGTTATCAAAAAGTCAATGATCCTAAAATTAAAGAAAAGTTTGAGAATTATTGGGGTGTAGAGTTAACTGATAGAGAAGGATTGACTTTAACAGAAATGTTTGAAGAAGCTGGTAAAAAGGTAAAGGCTCTCTATATAATGGGTGAGAATCCTTTTTTATCTGATCCCGATCAAGATCATGTTAAAAAAGCTCTAAAAAGTTTGGATTTTTTAATAGTTCAAGATATTTTCTTAACTGAAACCGCTCAGTTTGCAGATGTGGTATTGCCGGCCGCATCATTTGCCGAAAAAGAAGGTACGTTTACAAATACCGAACGACGCATACAAAGGGTGAGAAAAGCTATCAATTCTCCTGGAAGGGCTAAAGCAGATTGGGAGATATTAGCTTCTTTAGCTAATAAAATGGGCTATGAAATGAAATATAACTCACCTTCTGAAATCATGGATGAGATTGCACGAGTATCAAAATTATATGGCGGAATAAGTTATGAGCGATTGGAAAAAGAAGGTTTGCAATGGCCTTGTCCTGATAGTAATCATCCAGGTACAAAATATTTGCATAAGGATGGTTTTTCTCGCGGGAAAGGCAAATTTTTTCCAGTTGAGTTTACTCCGCCAGAAAAAGAAGCTGATGAAAAGTACAATTTTATATTAATGACAGGAAGGATGTTATACCATTTCCATACAGGTACTATGACCAGGCGATCCTATCCTATTGACAAGCATGAACCAGACTCATACGTTGAAATAAATATAGAAGATGCAAGAAAATTAGGGATCAAAGGCAAAGATAAAGTTAGGATAACTTCTCGTCAGGGAACAATTGAAACCTATGCAAAAGTTGGAGAAAGAGTTAAACCAGGTCAACTTTTCATGCCTTTTCACTATGCGGAAAGTCCAGCCAATAAACTTACCAATCGTGTTTATGATTCAAAAGCAAAGATACCTGAATTAAAAATAACCCCAGTTAAATTAGAAAAAGTTGAAAAAAGAGTTTCACAAAGAGAGGTTTTGATTGATGAACGCTATGCTTCTATCAGGAGGCAAGAGCAGTAGATTTGGAACTAACAAAGCATTGGAATCTGTTAACGGAAGACCTTTGATAGAACAGATCGTCCAAAGCCTAAAAAATGCATTTGAAAAAGTTTACATAATAGGGAACGTAAAAGAGTATGCGTTTTTGCAAGATGTATTTTTTTGTGAGGATATAATACCAAATAAAGGTCCGTTAGGTGGTTTGCTTACTGGTTTAACCTGTTCTGATAGCGAGTACAACTTTTTAACGGCTTGTGATATGCCCTTTTTAACAAATGAGTTTTTTGAATTTGTAAAGTTACAAAAGAAAGATTATGATGTTCTTGTGCCCGAGTACAATTCTTACCTTGAACCACTTGCTGCTGTTTATAGCAAAAAATGTTTGCCTTTTATCAGTGCTTCACTAGAAAAAAATCAATTGAAGTTGAAAAGTTTTTTCCCTAAAGTACAGGTTAGAATAATAAAAGAAAACGTAATAAAAGAAATTGGAGTACCGGAAAGATTGTTTTTCAATATAAATTATAAGGAAGATATTGAAAAAATGGAAATGAATATGGAAAGGAGTGAAAAGATTTGAAAATAAAATTCTTTTCCCTTATAAAGTTTGATTTGAACAAGGATGAAGTTGATTATCAATTATCAGGCTCAAAATCCGTTAAAGAAATAATAAAATTATTGGATCGTGAGTTTGATAATTATTTTAATAGAAAACTACTAAAAGGCGGGGAACTTAAAAGCGGTACCATTATATTATTAAACGGAAGAAATATTCTCCATTTACAAGGTCTGGATACGTTGGTAGAAAATAAAGACGAAATAACGATCTTTCCACCTTCTGGAGGAGGATGAAATGGATTACTTGGAAAGACAAAAAATGTTGTTCACAGAAGAAGAGGCTCTAAGGTTAAAACAAGCCGTTGTTTATATTGGAGGAGTTGGAGGGCTTGGAACTCACCAGGCTTTGGAGTTACAAAGGGTCGGTGTAAAAAAAATATATTTGGTGGATTATGATAAGGTTGAGCTTTCTAATTTAAACCGTCAAGTATTATATGGTAAGGAAAGCATTGGTGAGTACAAAGTCGATCAAGCTAAAAAAACTCTTGAATCTTTTAACTTGCCAACGATAATAGAAACAAAGGTAGAAAAAATTTCGGAAGAAAGTAATATACCAAAAGATGTGGACGTTATATTAGACGCTCTTGATAATTTCGAAACGAGATATATTCTTGAACAACTTGCTTGGGAATCCAACGTTCCTTATATACATGCAGGGGTTAATCAATGGTATGGTCAATTGACAACCATAATACCGGGTAAAACTTTGTCTTTAAAAGACATATTCGGAGAAAAAGATACAAGAAATGAGAAGGTCTCCACTATCTCACCTGTGGTATCGATCATGGCATCTCTTCAAGTAATCGAGACAATTAAAGTAATAATTGGAAAAAAAGATACGCTAGACAACAAATTATTACTAGTGGATTTAAAGGATTATTCCGTTGAAATAATTAACCTTCGATGAAAAAATAGAAATTTCATTCCTCTATTAATCCTTGCTCTTCAAGATAACAAAAAAACACTCATTTACAAGGAATTGTCTTCTAATTGAAAATAATCTCCCCTAAACGCTTCTAATTGTCAATAAATCGAATTGATATTTTTTAACATAAGAGTTAAAATAATTGTAGCTTAAATTTTCAAAAACTTAGTTTTTGATGTAACAAAGTGTTTGTTTTTTTCAAGTAACCACAGTTTAGTTAACATTCTTAAAACTATGAAAGGAGGAGCGTATATGAGGGTATTGATGTTGGATCAGGCAAAATGTACGGGATGTAGAGCATGTGAGTATGCTTGTTCTTTTGAACATACTGGAAAGTTTAACCCCCTTGACTCTCGAATCAAGGTAAATGAGTTTTGGGAAGATTTAACCTTCGTCCCAAGTGTTTGCCTGCAGTGTGAGAGAGCGTATTGTGAAGAAGTATGTCCTACTTCTGCATTGACTAAGAACCCTGAAACAGGTGTGGTAGAACTTGAAAAAGAAAAATGTATCGGATGTAAACAGTGTATTGTGGCATGTCCATGGGGATCCATAAAGTTGGACCATACAGGCAAAGAGGTTATAAAATGCGATAACTGTGGTGGAGATCCAGCGTGTATAAAAGTTTGTTACCCAGACGCTTTGTCTTACGAAGAGGTAGAAGATATCACAAATGTGAAAGTATTGGAAACTGCCACCCGCCTTAAAGAAATCGCAAAGGATTTAGTAAAGGGGGGAGCTTAAAATGATAAAAGGTGGGTTCAAAGGTAAATTATTGAGAGTAAACCTAACCACTAAAGAAGTAAAAAGTGAAGCACTGAATGAAGAATGGGCGAAGAAATACTTAGGAGGCAGAGGATATGGGACTCGCTTGATGCTTGAAGAAATAGATCCAAAGGTAGATCCTCTCTCCGAAGAAAATAAGGTTATTTTCGCCACAGGTCCTTTAGATGGAACATTAGCTCCTTCTTCTGGAAGAACTATGGTAATCACAAAAGGTCCCTTGAATGGAGCTATTGCGTCTTCAAATGCAGGTGGACATTTTGGACCTGCTTTGAAACATGCCGGTTACGATATGATAGTTGTTGAAGGTAAATCATCCGAACCTGTTTATATATGGATCAACAAAGGTAAAGTAGAAATCAGATTCGCAAGGGAAATATGGGGGAAATTAGCTGACGAAAGTGATGAACTAATTAGAGAGCAAACACATCCCTTGGCTGAAACAATGACGATTGGGCCTGCGGGAGAAAAACTATCTCGTATCTCTAGCGTAATGTTCAACGGTCATAGGGCTTCTGGAAGAACCGGTGTTGGTGCCGCAGTTGGTAGCAAAAATCTAAAAGGTATAGCCGTCAGAGGTAATGAAGATACTACAGTGGCTGATCCTGAAGCTTTTATGAAAGCAGTTTATAAGGCTAGAGATATTTTGAGTAAAGACGCCTTTGCCGGGCAAGGAGCTGCTATGTTAGGTACCGCAATGTTGGTCAATGTTATTAATGGTGTCGGTGGACTTCCAACTAATAATGCCCAAGATGCTTTTTTCCCAGAGGCAAATAAAATCAGTGGAGAAACTTTAAGAGAGAACCATCTTATTAGAAATGAAGGCTGTGCAGAATGTCCAATAGCTTGTGGTAGAGTAACGGTGGTAAAAAGTGGACCATATAAGGGTAATATTGGAGGAGGTCCAGAATACGAATCAATTTGGTCATTTGGAGCAATGTGCGGTGTTTCAGATCTTGATGCGGTGATAAGTGCGAATCATCTTTGTGACAAATATGGAATCGATACTATTTCTCTGGGTTCTACGATCGCCTGTGCCATGGAATTGTACGAAAAAGGATATATGCCCAAGGAAGATGCCCCCTTTGAACTTAGATTTGGCTCAGGAGAAGCTATGTTAAAAGCCGTGGAATTAGCATGCAAGCAAGAAGGAGATTTTGGTAAATTGTTGGCTCAAGGCTCCTATCGTTTTGCCGAACATTATGGTCATCCGGAACTTTCTATGTCGGCAAAGAAACAAGAGTTCCCAGCTTATGATCCAAGGGCTATCAAAGGTATGGGCCTTGAATATGCTACTAGTAATCGTGGTGCTTGCCATGTCAGAGGATATGGAACAGCCGTAGAAGTATTGGGAGATGCCGATCAGTACGCTTATGAAGGTAAAGCAGCTTTAATCAAAACTTTACAAGATCTGACAGCTGCACTTGATTCTTCTGGAATATGTTTGTTCACGACTTTTGGTCTAAGTGCTAATGAGTTAGCCGAGATGGTGTCTACTGCAACAGGTTTTCCAATAGATGCCCAAGAATTCATGAAAATTGGAGAAAGAATTTGGAATATTGAAAAGATTTTCAATCTCAAAGCTGGTTTTACAAGGCAGGATGATACATTACCACCAAGAATATTAAGTGAACCAATCAAAACAGGTCCTTCGAAAGGACATGTAGAAGAGCTTGGAAAGATGTTGGATGAGTACTATCAGTTAAGAGGATGGGATAAAAACAGCGTCCCTACAGACGAAAAACTTAAAGAATTGGAGGTCCAGATTTTAAAATGAGATACCTTATCGTTGGAGCTAGTGCAGCAGGCTTAAATGCCGCTCGAACATTAGAATCTCTGGATCCTCAAGGAGAAATAACTATATTATCCGCTGAAGAAGTATTCCCCTACAGTAAGATGTCTCTGCCGTATTTATTGTCAAATAAATTGAAAAAAAGAGATTATCTGTTTCTTCCCTCTCCCTCTAAGGCTAATCTTATGCTTGGGCAAAGAGTTGTGGACATTGACGTTGAAAGAAAAAAGGTAGAAACTGGACAAAACAAAACATTTTCTTACGATAAATTGTTGATAACAACTGGAGCGGAACCGTATGTTCCAGATATGGAGTTAGAAGGATCCCCGCTAGTGCTAACGGTGAGAAATCTTTCAGATATGGATAAATTGAAAGATAAATTGAACAAAAGTGACGTTAAAAGAGTTATACTTTCTGGTGCGGGATTGGTTAATTCTGAGATCGCTGATGCCTTAGCGGAACTTAATATACCTGGTACTTTTGTTATAAGGTCACATAGGATGTTATCTCAGATTGTTGATGAAGAAGGCTCTGAATTTATTGCCGAAAGGGCAAGAGAAAACGGAATGGAGTTAATCACTGGTGAAAGCATAGCGAAGGTTCAAGAAGAAGGAGATCACGCAAACATCTTTCTCACATCAGGTAAAGTAATTCAAGGTAGTTGTGTAGTTGTAGGAAAAGGAGTTAGACCGAGTATAGACTTTCTTGAAAGAACGCCTATTAAATGTAACACCGGTATCTTGGTAAACGAATATATGGAAACCTCCGTTAAAGATGTTTATGCAGCAGGAGACGTAACAGAATCCAAAGACTTGATTTCAGATGAATATGAAATGCATGCCTTGTGGCCTGTTGCGATGGAACAGTCAAGGATAGCTGCCACCAATATGGTAGGTTATTCTTGGAAATATCCCAAAGAAGTATCTAGAAACATAGTCAATTTATTTGGAGAAGTTGTTTTCACTGGGGGTATTAGTAAAGAAGATGCATACGAGGTTTATAAGGAAAAAGAAGGTAGAAGTTACCACAAAATTTTGGTTAGAGATGGTAAACTTGTTGGTTTTATCTTTGTTGGAAGCGTTCTAAATCCTGGAGTTTATTTAGCAGCGATGAAAAATCAATGGGATGTAAGCCATCTATTGAATGAAGCAATAAAAGGTGCGTTAAGTTATTCGATGTTTAAGGCTCCAATGAGAGAAGTTGTGAATATATAACTTTAATATTCAAGTTCTTTTGAAAACAATTTTTTTATATATATTTTATAACGTCTTCGATCTATGTTACCTACGGATTTATTCTATGGTGATTTAGACGATAGGGTATAGAAGGAAACTTCTATGCCTCCCGAATTTGGAAAGGAGACACATTATGAACCGGTGTCTTCACACGCCGGTTTTTTCATTTTTTTTGTCATTAATTTTTTTAAACTGTTCTCCTTTCCTCAATCTTCTAGGTTGGTTACGCGTTACACGGCAAAGGTTTGCTAAAGTAAGTTTTTAAGTTCAGAAAAAAATTTAGAGAAGGGAGAAAAAATTATGAAAAATCTTTATAAGTGCACATTTATGTTATTTGTTTTTTTATTTGCAACGTTGATGATGGGTGAAGAGATAGGTGGGGAAATTATAGTTTTCCATGCAGGATCTTTAAGCGTTCCCTTTGCACAAATTGAAAAAGCGTTTGAAAGTCAGTATCCAGGAACAGATGTTATTAGGGAAACAGCAGGAAGTATAGAAGCTGTTAGAAAGGTCACCGATCTGGGAAGAGAAGCGGACGTTATAGGTTCAGCGGATTATACCGTCATCGAAAATCTGATGATCCCAGAGTATACAGAATGGTACATAAATTTTGCCAACAACGAGATGGTGATAATGTACACAGAAGATTCTCGTTACAAATATGAGATTAATTCGGACAATTGGTATGAGATTCTTTTGCGTCCAGATGTTGAGTATGGTCATTCGGATCCAAATGCTGATCCTTGTGGATACAGAAGCCAGATTGTTTGGAAATTGGCAGAAAAATATTATGGGGTGGATAATCTATATCAAAAACTCGCTGATAACCGTCCACTAAAAAATGTTAGACCAAAAGAAACAGATTTAATCGCACTATTAGAGGTGGGAGAGCTTGATTATATTTTCATCTACAAGTCTGTAGCATTGCAACATCAAATGCCCTACGTGGAATTACCAGAACAAATTAATTTGAAAAGTACAAAGTATGCCGATTTTTATGCAACTGCTTCTTTTGATGTAACGGGCAAAGAGCCAGGTGGGATGATAACACAAGTAGGCCAACCTATGGTTTATGCATTAACCATTCCTAAGAATGCCCCGAATCCAAAGGGAGCAATTGCTTTCATTAAATTCGTTGTTGACCCACAAGGACGAGCCATCATGGAAGAAAATGGGCAACCCCCAATTATTCCCCCAGAAGGTGTAAACATTGAAAAAGCTCCCCAGGAGATTCAAGACTTCTTAAAAGGTGGAGCGAATGATTAAAAAAGCATGGTTCGAATTAATACTTAGTTTTTTGGGGATACTATTGTTGTTTTTCATAGCTGCCCCTGTAGCCAAGCTTATCTTTGGAGTTGAGCCAAAAGTTCTTATTGACACTGTAAAGGAAGAAGAAGTTTACAGTTCCATATTGCTTACTTTCAGTGCATCGTTGGTTGCAACTTTAATTTCTATATTGTTAGGGGTGCCTTTGGCTTATTTGCTTGCTCGTAAAAATTTTTTTGGTAAGTCTTTTGTTGAAAGTTTAATAGATATCCCCGTTATAATACCACATACAGCCGCTGGAATAGCGCTTTTAACAGTTTTCGGCCGTAGATTTTTTCTAGGAAGGTTCTTCTCAATATTTGGAATAGAATTCGTCGGCGAATTTGCAGGAATAGTCGTTGCAATGATGTTTGTTAGTATGCCTTTTTTGGTAAACGAAGTTAAAGAAGGGTTCAGATCTATTGATGTTAAGCTTGAAAAGGTTGCTAGAAGTTTGGGTTCGTCCCCTGCTCGAACTTTCTTCAAAGTATCGCTACCTTTGAATTTTAACCATTTAATCTCTGGTTCACTTATGATGTGGGCAAGAGGATTATCTGAATTTGGAGCGGTTGTTATATTAGCTTATCATCCAATGACGGCTTCAGTGCTTATTTACGAGAGGTTTACTTCTTTTGGGTTGAAGTATTCGGGCCCTGTTGCAGCCATCATGGTTATAACAAGTCTCATTGTATTTATCTTTTTAACACTCATAAACAGAAAGAATTCAGTGGAAGGTAGAGAGAGGGAAAACGAACTTGATTAAAATCGCCAATATATCGAAGAGATTTAAAAAGTTTTCTTTAGAAGATATCAATTTGAATATAGAAAATAATGAGTATTTTGTGATTTTAGGGCCAACAGGTGTAGGTAAAACAGTGATTCTTGAGATTATAGCAGGTTTAATAAAACCCGACTTTGGGGATGTGTTTATCGGTGAGAAAAGAATTACAAATTTACCTCCTGAAGAGAGAAATATTGGAATGGTTTATCAAGATTACAAGCTTTTTCCACATCTGAATGTGGAAGAGAATATAGTTTTTGGATTAAAATCGAGGAGAGTTAAAAAAGATGAAATTAGATATCTATTAAACAACATAGTAGAGCTTTTTCACATAGAACATTTACTCACAAGAAAAACAAAGAATCTAAGTGGCGGAGAGAAGCAAAGAGTTGCTCTTGCTAGGGCTTTAATTACTTCTCCACAAATTCTTTTGTTAGATGAACCTTTAAGTGCTTTGGATCCTCAAACAAAAGAAAAATTTATAGAAGATTTGAAAAACTTGCACAAACAACTCAAGACGACTACTGTTCATGTAACACATAATTTTAACGAAGCATTTTCTTTAGCGGATAAAATTGCTATAATGAAAGATGGGAAGATTATTCAAGATGGAAATTCAAAAGAGGTGTTCAACAAACCGAATTCTGATTTTGTTGCTCAATTCACAGGGGTTAGAAATATTTTTAGAGGAGAAATAGTAAAAGATGATTCTGATACCTATGTTTCAGTAAATGGATTGAAAATAAGGGTGGCCACTGAAAAGAAAGGGAACGTTAATATCTCTATCAGACCTGAAGATATATTGTTATCTATAAATCCTCTTGATTCAAGCGCTAGGAATGTTTTCCCTGGAGTGATAAAGCAGATTTATGAACAATTATCTATAGTTCATATTACTGTGGATATCGGTATTCCTTTGGTGGTGTACATAACAAGGCAGTCATTGAAAGAGTTGAATTTAGTAGAAAATAAAAAGGTTTTTGTTACATTCAAAGCCTCTGCGGTTCATGTTTACTAAGATAGGAGGAGCTTTTTTTGGTTATTATTGTTGTTAGTGGAAAATCGAGTAATGTAGGCAAATCTACTTTAATTTCACAAATGATAAAGAATTTAAACTGTCACGTTGGAGTGATAAAAACATCTCTCCATAAAACTAATAGGGAAATAGAAGTTACGGATGATTCTTCAATTATCAATGAGAAAGGTAAAGATACTGCGTTTTTTAAAAAATCTGGAGCTCAAAATGTAATCTTACTAAAAACAAATTATGAAGGATTGTTGGAAGGTTATAGAAGGGCACGCAAGTTATTGGATGAGGATATTGAATATTTGATCATTGAAGGAAACAGCATCTTGGATTTTATTCGACCAACTTTGGTTATTTACATCGATTCTGGTGATTCACAAGAGAAAGAATCGGCAATTAAAGCCAAGGGTAAAGCCGATATTATAATCGATAGAGAAAACCTTGAAAAATTAATCAATGATGGAAACAGTATGAAATTCAAGATTAATTTTGAACAAGTGAGTTGTTTCAACGCTCACGTTATCTGTAAGGCATTGAATATCAAATTACCTAAATTTGGGAAAATGTTGGATGATCAAAATATCAAAGTTCGGTACTGTCAGCTTGGTTTATTCAAATAGAGACGGAGGTTAAGTATGTCTGAATTCTTGCATTTAAATACTCCAGAAATGTTTTGGGAAATTGTTGATAAAAACCTAAGTATCAGCTCGTTACCATCAGAAACGATAAACTTTAAAGGGTCAAATGGCCGAATTTTAGCTGAGGATTTATTTTCTCCCATTGATCTTCCACCTTTTAGCCGATCAACTGTTGATGGTTTCGCTGTGAAAGCGGAGGATACTTTTGGGGCTTCAGAAAGTATGCCTATCTATCTGAATGTTAAAGGTGAAGTGTTTATGGGGCAAGAAGCAAAAATAAGGGTAGACGCTGGTGAAACTGTAAAAATTCCAACTGGTGGAATGTTGCCAGAAGGATCAAATGCTGTCGTTATGATAGAATACGTTGATTACGTTGGCGAAAAAATGATTGAAGTCAATCGTTCTGTTGGAGTTGGTGAAAACGTAATTTACAAAGGTGAAGATATTTCCAAAGGAAAGGCACTTTTAAATAAATATCATAAGATCAGGCCACAGGATGTAGGAGCTCTAGCTGGACTTGGAATAACCGATGTTGTAGTTTATAAAAAACCAAAAGTAGCTGTAATTGCTACAGGAGACGAATTAGTCTCCCCAGAAAATGTTCCTGGAGTAGGTGAAATCAGGGATATAAATAGTTACACGATTGGAACAACATTAGAAGAAGTAGGTGCAGAAATTAGATACGTTGGGATAATTCCAGATAAATTTGATTTTTTGGGGAAAAAAATAAAAAACAATTTAGATTGTGACTTGATTTTGATCTCTGGGGGTAGTTCTGTAGGAGTCAAAGACATGACGGTGGAAGTTCTAAATTCTTTGGGGAAACCTGGTGTATTGTCTCAGGGAATTACTATAAAGCCTGGTAAACCTACGATTTTTGCGGTAATTGAAGGCAAGCCTATTTTAGGCTTACCTGGCCACCCTTCATCATCCTTTATCATTACCCAAGTGATTGTTAAACCATTGGTAGAAAAGATAATGGGTATAAAAGAAAAAAGCATAAAATGTAATATTAAAGCAAAGTTAAGTAGAAATCTGGATTCTGATAAAGGGAGAGAAGAGTATGTCCCAGTTCGATTGATTGAAAATACCGAAAAAAATTACATTGCTGAGCCATTAGTCGGCGAATCAGCAATGATATCAACATTTGTTTATGCCGACGGTTATATAATAATAGAAGCTAACAAAGAAGGACTCAATAAAGATGAAACGGTAGATGTCTATTTATACTAATTCTGGCAGTAAATTGAATTCAAGAAGGTGGATAAATGAGTAAAATATATTTAGAAAAAGTCTCTTTAGAAAAAGCTATGGATGAATATTTTAAAATTTTTAAAGACTATTCTGTTGAAACAGAAAATATTAAAGTTGAAAATTCTAACGGTAGAATTACAGCAGAAGCTATATATGCAAAAAGGTTTGGGCCACACTATTATGCATCCGCAATGGATGGCATAGCGGTTAAAGCTTCAAATACATATGGAGCCAGTAAAACGAATTCATTAATGTTGAAAAAAGGGTTAGATGCAGTTATAGTTGATACTGGGGATCCGATACCAGAAGGATTTAATGCGGTTATAAAAATAGAAGAAATAAATGATGAAGGCGATTTTTACATTATAGAAAAAAGTGCTACACCATGGCAAAATATTAGAGCTATTGGAGAAAGTGTGATGAAAGGTCAATTAATGTTCCCCGTAAATCATATGATACGGCCTTATGATGTGGGAGCTTTATTAGAAGCAGGTGTGAAAGAAATTAATGTCAAAAAAAAGCCTTTGATAGGGATCATTCCAACGGGTGATGAAATTATTCCCCCCAATCAGGAACCAGGAAAAGGTCAACTTGTGGATTTCAATTCGACTATGATGAAGATTTATGGTGAACAGTGGGGAGCAAAAGTTTCAATTACAGAGATCCTTCCCGACAAATATGAAAATCTCAAGAAAAAGGTGTTGGATGAGGTAGAAAAAAACGATATTTTGATCATTATAGCTGGTTCTTCTGCCGGTAGGGAAGATTACACTGAGAAAATTTTAAATGAGGTAGGAAGAGTTGTTGTACATGGAATTAACATAATGCCAGGTAAACCTGTTATTCTTGGTATTATAAAAGGCAAGCCGGTGATTGGTATACCTGGTTATCCTCTCTCTGCGTTGTTGAATTATTATATTTTTGTACGGACACTTGTGTATCAGATGTTAAATTTGGACGTTCCAGAAATGCCATATATAAATGCAGTTGTTCGTAGAAAAGTTCCTTCACAAGTTGGCTTGGAAGAATTTTTAAGGGTTAATTTAGCCTTTATTGACGGAGAATACGTAGCGGTTCCTCGAAAAAGGGGATCGGCTGCCATGGAGTCACTGGTGAATGCAGACGGTATTATGCCTGTCCCAGAAAAATCTGAAGGAATAGGTATCAATGAAAAAGTGAAAATATATATTTTAAAACCCATCTTCTCGATTTCAAAAAACGTGTTGTTCATTGGGAGTCACGATTATTCATTAGACATATTGGTTAATGAAATAAAATCTCAAAAACTTGGATTTCACTTTAACATTCAATCTGTAGGGAGTATGGGGGGTTTGATGTCGCTAAAAAGGGGTGAGTGCCATTTGGCAGGAGCCCACCTTTTGGATCCAAAAAGTGGAACGTACAATAAAACTTACGTTAAAGAGATCTTAGCAGAAAAAAAGGTAACGATGGTGAATTTAATTTGGAGACAACAGGGTTTAATTGTACCAAAAGGTAACCCTTTAGGATTGGGAAAGATAGAGGATTTAAGCCGTCCGGATATTAACTTCATCAATAGACAGAAAGGTTCAGGCACGCGCGTACTACTAGATTATTGGTTGAACAAAAAGGGAATACCTTCAAAATCAATTAGAGGATATGAGAGAGAAGAATTCACCCATACTGCTGTTGCAGCGGCGGTTGCAAATAAATCTGCAGATGTAGGATTAGGGATAAAGGCAGCTGCCGATGCTATGGATTTGGATTTTATACCTCTTTTAGAAGAAAGATATGATTTTATAATTTCAACTGACTTTCTACAAGATATCAGGATGAAGAAAATTCTAAAGCTTATTAATTCTGAAAAGTTTAAAAGCCAAGTAATTGTATTAGGTGGTTATAGAACAGATAATACAGGTGAAATAATGTCATAAAAGGAGAGTTCAATTATAATGATTGATAAATATGGAAGAAGTATCGATTATCTTAGAGTATCCATAACAGATAGATGTAATCTACGTTGTATTTATTGTATGCCACCTAAGGGTGTAACTTTCAAGCCTCACAGCAGTATTCTACGATACGAAGAAATAATCAAAATTGTTGAAGTAGGTACTAAACTTGGTATAAAAAAAGTTCGTATCACTGGTGGTGAACCTCTTGTTCGAGAAGGAGTAGTAGATTTAATCAAAAAGTTGAGGGAAATTCCTGCACTTGAAGATATTACTATGACAACTAATGGCGTCCTTCTGCCAAAATATGCTTTTGCTTTGAAAAGGGCGGGTTTGTCTAGGGTTAACATAAGTCTTGATTCTTTAAATGCTGATATCTATAAAACAATTACTCGAAGGGACGAGTTTTCACAAGCAATTGAAGGGATAAAAGCTGCACTTGAAGCTGCCTTGGGTTCAGTAAAGATCAATACAGTTGTAATGAAGGGCCTCAACGATACTGAATTGGAAAGTTTCGTTAATCTCACAATAGATAGAGATCTACATGTGAGATTTATTGAATATATGCCTATGGGTGAAACAAGCCTTCTTTCTGGTAATTATTATGTCTCTCTGAACGAATTCAAGGAAAAAATTATCAATAAGACGGGTATGGTACCTGCCAATATAAAAAACAATGGTCCTTCAAAGGATTTCAAAGTCCCTGGGGCAATTGGGACTGTAGGGTTTATTACGGCTATTAGTCATAACTTTTGTTCAACATGTAATCGAGTGAGATTAACCGCTGATGGATTTTTGAGGCCTTGTCTTGCCAGCGATGTTGAAGTAAATATGCGTGGCGAAGATGGGAAGATCTCTACAAAAAGCTTGAGGGAAAAGTTTGAAAAAGCTCTTCTACTTAAACCCATTAGTCACAACTTTTACAAAAATAATTTCTTCCCGAAGAAAAATATGTCTCAAATTGGAGGATGAATATATGAAAGAATTTACTCATATAGATGAAAAAGGTAAAGCAAAGATGGTTGATGTTACAGATAAAGATGAAACCAAAAGAGAAGCCATAGCCTATGGACAAATAAAGCTAAAAGAATCAACCCTTGAAAGGGTAAAGAATGGTCAGATAGAAAAAGGAGCTGTTTTAGAAACCGCAAGAGTGGCTGGAATTATGGGTGTTAAGAAAACAGCTGAGTTAATCCCAATGTGTCACCCTTTACTGATAACGGGTATAGATATAAAATTTGAATTTGAAAATGCTACAACTTTAGGTATCTACGCAACGGTGAGGACAAGAGGTAAAACTGGGGTTGAAATGGAAGCATTTACTGGTGTTTCAATAGCAGCTTTAACTGTATACGATATGTGTAAGGCTGTAGATAAAGATATGGTGATTAAAAATATAAAATTAATGAAAAAGACGGGAGGTAAAAGTGGGACTTATGTTAGAGAAAACGATGAGTAAAGAAGGTAAAGTTATCAAAGTTTGTAAATGTGAAAAAAGAGGGATGCTCAAAAAAACACAAGATAAAATCAACATTATAACTAACTATGGCGTAGAAGGTGACTATCATGCAGGAAGGAGTCACAGACAAGTTAGTCTGTTGGGCATTGAAAGCCTTGAAAAGATAGTAAAAGAGAGGGATATAAATTTAAAAGATGGATATTGCAACTTCGCACAGAATATAACCATAAAAGGGATAGAATTGTATAAATATCCTGTGGGAACCAAATTTAGAGTAGGTGAAAGTGTGTTACTTGAAATTACCGAAATAGGGAAAGCAGGAGAATTCAATCCTGACAATATAATGCTGACAGAGGGGATTTTCGCCAAAGTTTTAGAAGGTGGAATCGTCGTTCCCGGTGATGAATTAACAATTGTATCAGAGTAGGGGGAAAAGTAATGATTAAAGTAGCAATAATAACTATAAGTGATAAAGGCTCAAAGGGTTTAAGACAAGACAAAAGTGGTGAATTACTAATTAAGATGGTTGAAGAGGAAGGTTGGATTAAAACTCTTTACCTAATAATTCCAGATGAAAAAGTAGAAATAGAACAAAAATTAAAAGAAATAGCTGACAATAATATTGCAGACTTAATACTCACAACAGGAGGAACGGGTTTTGCTCCAAGAGACGTTACCCCAGAGGCTACGAAAAACATTATCGAAAAAGAGGTTCCAGGAATTCCAGAAAAAATCAGATATGCCACAGGGAAGAATACTCCAATGGCATATCTTTCTAGAGGAGTTTGTGGCATTAGAAAATTTACTTTAATTATCAATTTTCCAGGTAGTACTAAGGCGGTTAAAGAATGTTTTGAAGCTGTTAAAGATCTTATCCCACACGGAATTAATATTCTAAAGAGTGAGATAACAGAACATTAGTAATAAAAAAATGCCATTATAAAAAGGCGAATCAATTAATTTTAAATATAAGAGCTATTTTTTCTGGGATTTTCAAAGATTTTTTGCCATCATTATAAGAATTATCTCCTAAATTGAAATCTTTTGTAGAGAATAAAAGAGTTATTTCGCCTTCTTTTTTATCGAGTAACCATAATGGCAGTTCAATATCGATCTCTTTTTCTTCTCTATTTATAACGGTGATTATATTTTCACTTTCATTCCATGAAGCGTAAGATACGTATCCACCATTCCAATCAAGAAAATCAAAAGAACCTTTTCTCAATGCTGGATGCTCTTTGTACATTTTAATTAATTCTTTTGTGAAATTAAACAACATTTTATTTTCTTCACTTTCTTTTCCCCAAGGGTAAGGCCTCCTGTTATCTGGGTCTGTCCAGCCTGCCATACCTATTTCATCACCGTAGAATAATCCTGGTGATCCTGGAAGAGTAAACATTGTGACTAATCCTATTTTGAAAACATCTAAATCTTTCCCAATTGAGGCCTCTTCATGAGTTTGAGGTCCTAATCTCCCGACTTTTTGCGTGGTTCTTGTCATCCATCTAGAATGATCATGATTGCTCAGTTGGTTTAAAGCGATAAATTTACTATTCATAGGTAATTGAGATAAAGCCCATCTCACTGAGTTAACGAAATATTCAGCATTTTTTAAGAGCTCAGGTTTATGATGTTCGTTGTGTTTTTCCATACCTGTAAGAAAATAACTAACATGGTCCATACAGGTTATATAATTCATTATAGAGTCCCAACATTTTAACTCTAACCAAGCAAGAGGTGATTTATAAATTTCTGCGAATATTATAGATTCAGGATTTGACTTTTTTACAACTTTGTAGAAGAACCTCCAAAAAGCTGTGTTCATTTCAAAGGATTTTCCTAGTTCATCTGCAACATCGAGTCTCCATCCATCTGCATTGAAAGGTTCACTTACCCATTTTTTACCGATATCTGCAATGTATTTCCATAAGCTTATATTTCCATAATTCAATTTTGGAAGAGTGTGAAAACCCCACCATCCTTCATAACCTTTTTGGGAGCTGTTCCAATAAAAGTAACTTTTGTAGGGAGAATCTTCGTTATGTAGACTACCTTCACCATACAGATCCATTTCGTCTATCCATTTATGAAAAGAACCACAGTGGTTGAAAACACCATCTAAAATAACTTTTATATTTTTTTCATGGGCTTTCTGAATCAGGATTTTTAGAATTTCGTCACTTTTTTCAAGGTTCTTTATAGAGGTAGTTCTAACTTTGTACTTTTCATTCAGATCTTCTGAATCTTCTTCTATAACACCAAAATGGGGATCTACGTGTTCGTAATCTTGAGTATCATATTTGTGCGGACTTGGAGAAACAAAGATAGGGTTTAGATAAATCGTTTCTACTCCTAACTCTTTTAAATAATCAATCTTTTCTAAAACACCTTGTAAATCTCCTCCATAAAACTCTCTGTGACCATTTTTAGGATGGGGCAGTGAGTTCCAATCTTTTTTTATAACCTTTTGACCATCGTAATGGTATTCGTGAGATACTGGATCGTTTGTTTCATCTCCATTTTTGAATCGGTCAACAAATATTTGATAGTATACAGAACCATGTGACCAATTTGGGGTTTTAAAATCTGCAATGAATACAAAGTCATGAATAGCACGATTTTCTACAAGACCCATAGCGTCATAGAACAATTTTTTGTCTTTTTCTATTAAATCTATTTCAAAATGATATCTAACAATTTTATCTGGCATTTTGAAAGTACTTTCAAAAAAATAAAAGTAAGTAGTTTCTTTTGATAGTTGCATTGGTTTGTGTTGATACTTTTTTGAATTTTTTTCAGGAGTAAACATAACACTTCCAATGCTTTTACCTAAATATTTCGGGATTCTTAGTTTAATTGTTACCTCATCATCTATACTTGGTTCCTCCGGATTGAGATAAGCGTTAGTTTGATCAGAATATATGCCTTTCATGAAATACTACTGCAGGAGACTCACCACTTCCTTAAGAGGCTGAAGCCTGTTTCAGTGGTGAGAGGAATGCAGTATTTTCGCCTCCTTTTTATGTTATGCACAATCCTTTTCGAAACATGTATGGTTCAACAGTTTCAATTTTAAATGATTTAGAAAGTTCGGCAAGAATGATACGTTTCCCACAACAATGAATACCTTTCACAGTATATTTCTTACCCTCGTATATAACTAAATCTTTAGGCTGATAGAAATACCTTTGAGTACGAATACTTCTTCTACCTTTGGATATTTTCTGACCTCTAAACTTTCTAAGATTCTCTGTATTGTAATTTTTGTTTCGAGTTCTTCTACCGTTAAACAATTCTTGTCCTTTCTTAATCGAACCATCTCTTGTATCTATATACTTTGCATCGTAAAATTTTTCTAACGAACGATTGTTTCGTCTAATCTGTTCAAAGTATATAGGTTCTATTCTTCTTTGACTAGTTCCACCTGCAATACAATACGCATCGTTATAATGAGTTTTGTCAAGGTTGAGCTTTATTCTCTTCGATTTGGTTATATAACCGTATGTATATTTACAATCAAGTATGTTAACTAACTTCCACCTGACAGTAGACATAAAGGTCGCTTCTTTTAATGGTTTTTGTACAGGTTTCATACCATAGAGTTTACCACCTTTTAAGTGGTTTTTAGGATCATGGCATTTAGTACAAAGCGTAATTAAATTGCTCGGTCTATTGGTTCTATCACCTTTCCAAAAACCTATGTGATGTACTTCAAGTGGGACGTTACTCTTACCACATAATTGACAAGTGTAATTGTCTCTGTATAATATGTACTCACGAAGATTATAAAAGTTTTGTTGCTCTCCTTGCTGATATTCTTTGCCTTTAATCTCTGGATTTTTAATCTTCTGAGTATCGAATTTTGCTACTTCAATTACTATGTTAGTTATAGGAAGTATCTTCTTAATGAATTCTATAAACCGAATATGAGTATCTAACTTATGTTTAATCGATGGCGCTAACCAACTTTCCTTGAACCCCTTTCGGGGTGTTTCCTTTCTAGAAGATACTCTGTTGTCAAATTTAGACTTTCTGTATCTTAACTTATTTCTCCGAATTCTACGATACATACTTCTTTCCTTGAGAAGTTCACTTACGTTACTTCTCAGGTTAACTTCTCCTG
The DNA here is from genome assembly GCF_002895525.1 of Petrotoga olearia DSM 13574. Taxonomy (GTDB): domain Bacteria; phylum Thermotogota; class Thermotogae; order Petrotogales; family Petrotogaceae; genus Petrotoga; species Petrotoga olearia. Next base: position 111,756 of record NZ_AZRL01000003.1, on the reverse strand, counting down.
ATAACACTTCTTCCTTGACCCCGTTCGGGGTGTTTCCCTTTTCCGTTACAGCAGAAAATCCTATGTACTTGTAACCGCTATCTATACCAAGAGTTATAGGTTGAGTATAATGTGGAGTATCGTATGTTAATTGTATGGTGAACGGTTTGTTTCTAACTACTTTTGCTTTACCATCTTTAAGCATATGTTTAACTTTCCCATGTCTTTTAGTAGGCATTAGAGGTGCTCCATCTTTAGAAAGTACATATACCATTTTTAAATCTCCTTTCGGAAATAAATCCGCTTCACAGCGGTAAGTCCACATCGCCAATGTTATATCGGGTTTGTTGTCAGCAACACTTCTCCTACCCCTCAGAGATGTTTAATCACTGACCGCAGAGTCTGGAACTTGTGGAGCATCCCTAGAGTGCCTATTTAGGTTAAACGGGCTTTCGCCTCTTAAGGATAACCCATTCCGATATAACGTAGCCGGATGGTCTTACAACCCTGGCTGAGGCTAATCAACTATGACTTTTACAAGCCACCATCTTTAGATGGGGGTAGTTGACGATTAACCTCCGTAATTATTGTTTGAGATTTTAGTATGTTGATTTAATTCTTCTACATATTTACTTTCCAGTTTTTGTAGTTTTGTAAGTTCCTTTTCTAATTTGTTTTTTTCTTCAATTAATTCTAATACCTTATTATAATCGTCTCCATATTCAAAAAGTTTAGCTTCAACTGAATCTAACTTTTCAAATAGCAATTCGGATTCTGCCCTGATTCGTAATATTTCATTGTTTAAAGTTTTTATTCTGTTTTTAACTTTTTTATTTTGTTCGTATTCTTTGTTTACTTTTTTCTCTTTCTTTATTTTAAAGGAGTTATTTTTTATTTCTTCTAAAAGGGGTTGAATATTTTCAGATATTTTGGATTCCCCGTTGTCTATCAAAAGAAATTTGTTGGCGATGTTCTCGATAAAAGATTGGTCATGTGAGACAAATATTATGGCTCCCGTGTACTCTTTAAGTGCTTGCTCCATACTTTCAATTGTTAAAATATCCAAGTGGTTGGTGGGCTCATCTAATATCAATACGTTTGGCTTCTCAAGTAAAATTTTAGCTAATGCCAACCTGGTGAGTTCTCCACCAGAGAGTTCACTTACTTTTTTGAACACTTCGCTAGAATAGAATCCAAATCTCCCAAGATACTTTCTTACTTCAAAATCTTTCCAATCCTTAATCAATTCCCAAGTTTCATTTAACACGTCAGATTCTTGAGAGAGATTAGATATGACTTGATCTAAGTATCCGATTTTGATATTGTATCCCCATTCAATGCTCCCTTTATGATTTTCTAATTCACTTATCAATAATTTTAGTAAAGTGCTCTTTCCACAACCATTTTTTCCTAAGATAGCTAATTTTTCTCCTTCGTAGAGTTCAAAAGAGATGTTTTCTAGTAATTTTTGTTCTTTGTTGTATGAAAAAGATAGGTCTTTAACCACTACTACCTTGTAACCAGTTTTTGTGGGTTGGGGGATCTTTATGGCTATACCTTTTTCTTCTTCTATGTTTTGAATCTCTTGGAGTTCATTTTTCAACTCTTCTAATTTTCTTTCGCGGATTACGGCCTGCCTAACCATTTTTTCTGTTCCCCAACTTCTGTAACGCTCTATCATTTTTTCAAGTCTTTCGATCTCTTTCTGTAGGTTCTGTTTTCTTGAATTCATTGAATTTATATAAATTTCACGTGATTGGATGTATTCTTTGTAGGTTCCTTTGAATTCCCAAATCTTTGAATTGTTTATTTCCCAATATTTGTTACACAACTGTTTTAAGAATGTTCTGTCGTGGGATACTATAACCATGGCACCTTTGTAATTTTTCAGATAGTTGATTAACCAATCAATAGAGTAGAGATCCAGATGGTTAGTAGGTTCGTCAAGAAGTAATAAATCGCTTTTTTCAGAAAGGGTTTTTCCAAGGGATAATCTAGTTAATTCACCACCACTTAAACCAGAAACATTTCTGTCCCATTCGTCTTCTTCGAAACCAAGTCCCACTAGCAAACTCCTAACGTTCTTATCGACTATATGTTCCGGGTTGTTTTTTGAGACGCTTTCTTTTAAAAAGTCATACAAAGTAGGATCTGTTTTATTTAAATCTAATCTATATTGCTTTAAAAGAGATATAGTTAAATCATTTTTTTTGAGCACCCGTCCTTCGATAGGCTCAATATTTTCTGAAATAATATTCAATAAAGTTGTTTTTCCAGCACCGTTTTTACCGATTAAAGCTATCCTATCATTCTGATTTATAACCAAGTCGACATCGTAAAAAAGGTAAAATTCACCAAAATTATGGGATACATTTTCAAGTCTTAAAAGCAAACTTATCACCTTAAGTATTCGATTTCTATGGTTGATTTGGGGTGGATATTATATAAGAATATATGTCTTCCAAAGTTGGACGTAATTTTCTTATAGAGACGTTGAAATTATCCATTGTAAAGGTACTATCTTTTGAATCAATTATTAATTTTTCTTTGGATACGGGTTTTATTGCCAAAACATCAGAGAGATCTTTTAAATAGTTTAATATTTTTTCATGGTCTTTTTCTTCAAAAGTGAGTTCGTAAATGTTAATTATCGAATCGAATCTTTTGTAAATATTTTCTATATTATCTTTTATAACAATTTTTCCATCTATAATTATTCCAACACTTGTAGCTAATTGTTCAACTTCCCACAGATAATGGGATGTTATTACTATTGTGGTTCCATTCTTGATATTTTCGTTTAATATATAACGCCTTATAAACCTTGAGGATTCTACATCTATGGCATTCGTAGGTTCATCCAATAAAAGTATTTTTGGGGATTTCAATAATGCTCTTGCAATATTCAACTTCTGTTTGTTGCCAGAAGAGAGATTTTTGGTTAATTTGTTTTTATATTTTTCCAAGCCGAAACTATGCAAAAATTCGTTAATTTTTTTATCACTATCTTCAATATTTGAAGCTAAAGAAAACAATTTCAGATTTTCATAAGGAGTTAAATCATTTTCCAATACAGAATAATCAGAGACTAAAGAGATCACCTTTCTAAGGCTTGGCTTATTTTTTGAAAGGTCTTTTCCAAGTATTTCCACCTTTCCTAGTGAGGGGTTTAAAAGTGTGGAAATAGTCTTCATAATGGTGGATTTGCCTGCACCATTGGGACCAATAAGTCCAAAAATCTCTCCTTCGTTAATTTCTAAATCAACATTATCAACCGCAATCGTTCTTCCAAACCTTTTTGTTAAACCTTTAATTGATATTGCATGTGGAACTTTTTCAGATATTTTCATATTTTTGCTGTTTTCTAATTCTCCTTTCATACTCTCTTTCTGCAATCTTTTCACGCTTATCGTATTTTCGCAACCCTTTAGCCAAAGCGATTTTAACTTTTATTAGCCCTTTATTGTTAACATAGAATTCGAGAGGAATTATCGTCAAACCTTCCTGTTTAACTTTAGATTGCAAACGCCTTATTTCTTTTTTATGAAGTAAAAGTTTCCTCGGCCTTTCTGGATCATGATTAAATATAGATGCCCCTGAATAAGGGCTAATGTGAATATTGTATAAAATTAATTCTCCGTTTTCTATTTTGCAGAAACTATCTTTGAAATTAATTTTTCCTGCTTTGCTGGATTTAACTTCTGTGCCCAACAAAGAAATCCCTGCCTCGAAGGTTTCTATTATTTCATAATCGTGAGTAGCCTTTTTGTTTCTTGCAAGAATTGTTATTTTCCTTCACCTCTAAAATCTATATTATTTTTTACAATATTAACTAGAAACGCGATAATTAGCTTCTTCTTTATCATTATTTATTATCACTTGAGGAGATTCCTGTTCTAATTCTTCTTTTTCCCTTTTCTTTTTATTCAACGCCCCCAAGATTATTTCCGCCCGTCTTTTACCTATTCCACTTACATTTGTTAATTCTTCGAATGTGGCATTCATTAATTCTTGAAGATTTTTAAAACTTTCCACAACTTTTTTTACAGCAGTGGTTGGTAACCTAGTAGAATAAAGAATTCTATAACCTCGTGATGTTAAAGTTGTTTCTTCCAAATCGTCTTCAGATGAAACATCAATATAGCCCAGTGTTTTTGCTATTGTGAAGGGATCAACTAAATCATTAACATCTAATTCTTTGAATATATCTGTGGCATCTTCAGGTTTTTGATACTTTAAATTTTCTGAGCTATAATCCATTATAACAGCACCCACATCCTTGGGGATTGTTCTTAAGATTTCTTCATATTCTAATTTTGCGCTTCCGGCGATTTCTCCTAATTCTAGTAAATATTTTTCGGCTTTCTGTACAATTTTTATTGTTAGCAAGCCTTTGGAGAGTATCTCAACAACATCAGAAAGGCTCACATTTCCTCTTGCCTCTTCAATGTTTAGATAGTCTAAAAGGTTCATAAAATTTTGCCTGTATCTTTGTGCGATAGTAATTTCTTGATTTAATCTAGCAAATAAGACATTTTCAGGAAGAAGTTCGTATTTTATTTTATTATAATACACTGAAACTATATTTCTTCTTTTGGAAACTGCAACGGTTAAATCCCCCGTTTGAATAGACACTTTTTCCGCAGTTTTGTGTCTCATGCCGGTTTCTGAACTGGGAATGTTCTTATCAGGGTTAAGCTGTGTGTTTGCTGCCAGAATCTTAGTTCCATCATAATTTAAGACGATGGCTCCATCCATTTTTGAGAGTTCATAAATTTTTTCAGGCAAAAAATCCGAATCAAGTCTAAAACCTAAATGTATTAATCCTTCTTTAAGATACTTTTCGGGTTGTGAACAAAAAAATAATAATGCTCCCAAGTTTGCTTCCATTATTCTGTCTATACCTTTTCTAATAGGCTTTCCTGGGGCCAACAAATCAAAAATTCTTTCTAATTTTTCATTCAAAATTTTATCCCCCTTTTTTAAATAATTTTATCAAATCTTTTACACTTTCTGCAAATACAATAGAATTTTTTCTGGTAGAAAGTTTTTTTGGAATAACTATATTGTTAAAGCCAATTTTCTGTGAAAGCTCTAATCTTTTTTCTAAAAGAGGAATACCCCTTATTCTTCCATCTAAACCTATTTCTCCAAATGCTATTGTCGAAAAAGAAAGAGGTGCATCGAATATTGAGGAGATTAAAGATAAAGCTATAGCAACATCCATTGAACTGTCATTGATTCTTAGCCCTCCTGAACTACTGACAAATATATCTTTACTTTCCAAAGGAAGTTTCAATTTCTTGGAAAGTACTGCAATTATCATTAAAAGCCTATCTAAAGGAATACCTGAAGTAACCCTTCTGGGGGACCCATACACTGGGTTGCTTACTAAAGCCTGAATTTCTATAGGGAGCAATTTTTGGCCAACTTTCACTATGGTTAATGTGTTTCCTGACTCATTTGAATAATCAGACAAGAAAAAAGAATTTATATTATCAATAGGTTTTAAACCTTTTTGGGTTATTTCAAATAAAACAACTTCGTCTGTGGGGCCGTATCGATTTTTGGTTACTTTCAAAAGTCTTAATCCAGATCCGCCTTCTAATTCCATTTGAAGAACACAATCTACCATATGTTCTAACACTTTAGGGCCGGCAATAGCTCCTTCTTTGTTTACGTGCCCTACTAGGACTATAGGGATATTCTTTTTCTTAGCGTATTCCACCATCTTTCTAGTACTTTCCCTTACTTGGAGAATACTACCAGGGGAGGAATCAATACTGTCTATTTTTAAGGTCTGAACAGAATCTATAAAAATAACAGAAGGTGTTATATTAGACTTTTCCATAGCCTTAAGTATAACGTCCACATTATTTTCAAATATTAATCCTATATTTTTATTTTTTATTTCTAGCCGATTAAATCTTTGAACAACTTGTTCTGTGGATTCTTCACCGGAAACGTAGAAGGCGAATCCTTCAGTTGCTTGAATAGAATTTGCGATTTGTGCCATTAAGGTGCTTTTTCCAATACCAGGGTCTCCACTCAGCAAATAAACCGCACCTTCAACCAACCCACCGTTTAAAACGCTATCAATTTCTTGAAAATTAGTTGGGATTTTTTTTGCTGGTGGAAGCTCTTGATCGAGAAAGACTATATCGGGGACTTTAAGGTTTCCAGTATTAATAGTAACATCCGCGGTATTATATTCTACCGCGGACTCTAATTCATTACACATAGGGCATTTTGCGAACCATTTATCAGATTCATATCCACAATTATTACATACATAGTGGCTTTCAGATTTTCTCAACTATTGACCACTTTCTTTTCCATTGGTTTTTTACTTTTCGGACTTCTTCTGAAAGAAAGATTTTCTTTACCTTTTTGATGAGTTACTAATATTTTATCTCCTTCTTCATATTTTCCCTTTAATAATTCTTCTGACAAAGGATCTTCAATATATCTCTGTATAGCTCTCTTCAACGGTCTTGCTCCAAAAACAGAATCATACCCCTTTTCTAGTAAGAAATCGATAGCACTTTCTTTAACGGATAATATAAGATTTCTTTCTTCTAACCTGCTTTTCAGGTCGCTTAGCTGAATAGATATAATATCTTTAAGTTGATTTTTCGTAAGGGGATGAAATACAATAACATCATCTAATCTATTAATGAATTCGGGTTTGAACGCTTTCTTCACTGCAGACATTACTTCCTGCTTGATATCTTTGTATTCGCTTTCTACTGTTCCTTCTTCAACAAAACCCAAGTTTCTTTTAGTTTTGTTGATTTGTTCAGATCCAAGGTTAGAAGTCATAATAATTATTGTGTTTCTAAAGTCAACGGTTCTTCCTTGAGAATCTGTCAATCTCCCTTCATCCATTATTTGCAACAGAATATTGAATACATCTACATGTGCTTTTTCAATTTCGTCTAGTAAAATTACCGAATAAGGTCTTCTTCTTACAATTTCTGTCAACTGTCCACCTTCATCGTAACCGACATATCCGGGAGGGGCTCCCACGAGTCTGGAGATACTGAATTTTTCCATGTATTCACTCATATCAATTCTCACTAAGTGTGTTTCGTTTCCAAAGAGATAAGCTGCCAAAGTCTTTGCTAGTTCAGTTTTTCCAACGCCAGTTGGTCCTAAAAACATAAATACGCCTGTTGGCCTTCTTGGATCTTTTAATCCGCTTCGTGCCCTTCTTATAGCTTTTGCAACTGATTTTATAGCTTCATCCTGTCCTACTACTCGCTCGTGTAATACCGCTTCTAAATTCAATAATTTCTCCATCTCTTCCAGGCGCAACTGTCTTAAAGGAACACCGGTCCAATTGGATATTATTTCTGCTATATTCTCTTCATTTATTTGAATTATTCTATTTTCAGCTTCAGTTCTCCATTTCGAGTATTCTTCTTCGTATTTTTCTTTCATGTTTTTTATCTTTTCTTCAATGTTTTCTTTAATATTGGAATCATTTCTTTTACTTTCAAAATCTGCAATCTTTTCAGATTGAATTTTTAGTTTATGTGGAAGTGTTAGAGCGCTTAAACGTGCTTTAGCTCCAGCTTCATCAATAACATCTATGGCTTTATCTGGCAGGTGTCTATCTGTAATGTACCTTACCGAAAGCTGTACAGCTGATTGAATTGCAGAATGTTGATATTTAACTTTGTGATGTTCTTCGTATTTGTTTTTTATTCCAGATAAGATATTTATGGTCTCTTCAATAGTTGGTTCGGTTACATATATCTTTTGGAAACGTCTTTCAAGAGCAGGATCCTTTTCAATGAATTTCCTGTACTCATTTGATGTTGTAGAACCGATTACCGTAATTTCTCCATTTGCTAAGGCCGGTTTTAATACGTTTGCAGCATCCATAGAAGACCCTTCTGCCGCCCCTGCTTCTACAATCATATGTAATTCGTCGATAAAAAGGATAATATCTTCGGTTTTTTGCAATATTTGCATCAATTTTTTCATTCTTTTTTCGAATTCACCTCTATATTTTGTCCCAGCTACTATTGAGGTGATATCCAAGGAAAAAATAGTTTTGCTTTTTAATATCTCTGGTACTTGGCCTTCAACAATTCTTTGAGCCAAACCTTCGACTATAGCACTTTTACCTACTCCTGCCTCACCTATCAAAACAGGATTATTCTTTTTTCGTCTAGCCAATATTTCCATTATTCGATTTATTTCTACTTCCCTTCCAATTATAGGATCCAATTTATGATTCGCAGCTTGTGCGGTTAAATCAGTTCCATATTCTTCGAGTTGCTTAAGTGCATTTTGTTTTTGACGTTTTCTCTCCTCTAACTCTTCTGTTTTAGCAATCTCCATTTTTCCGGTTGATCTGCCTTTTATCATCATATCTGTCAATTCTTTTCTCATCAAAGTCAGATTTATTCCAGAACGTTTCAATATATGAGAAGCTATTCCCTCTGCTTCTCTACAAATACCTAAAAGAAGATGTTCGGCGTCTATTTTACTGAATCCCATAAGTTCAGATTCATCATATGCCAACTCTAGTATTCTTTTTGCCCTTGGGGTGGGTTGTGGAGAACCTATTATTCCTTGAGTTGAATTCGTACCAACAACATTTGTTATTTCCATCTTTATAGAATTATAGTACAAATTAAATTCCTCAAATACGGTATCTAAATGACCTCCTCCAACTTTTAACAGCCCCAATAATATGTGTTCTGTTCCAACATAGGGATGCCCCATCTGTTTTGCTTCATTTTGAGCCTCAATAAAAACTTTTGCAGCTCTTTCTGTGAAATTATCAAACATGTCTAATCTCCTCCTTTACAGTACCTAAGCAACAAAAACTAACAATAAGTTCGCGTCGCTCTATTTTATTTATATATTTATATCGGAATATTATTATTTGCCATTTTTTTATATTCTCATTTCATTATTATTTTACCATGAATATTGTTAAAAACAAAATATGTAAAGATAAATTCTTTGTTATTGGATTTTTTGATAACTGTAGATTATTAAGTTAAAGTACAATTTAATATATTTTTAACTTAAAATCCATTGACAACTTTTTTTTGGTTTGATATAATCAACTTCAGTTGGTAAATAACTGGTTGCCGATGTAGCTCAACTGGCAGAGCGGCTGACTTGTAATCAGCAGGTTGGGGGTTCAAGTCCCTTCATCGGCTCCACTGTTTCTTTTTCTTTGATTTCATGGTGAGGTGCCCGAGTGGCCAAAGGGGGCGGACTGTAAATCCGCTGGCAGACTGCCTTCGAAGGTTCGAATCCTTCCCTCACCACCATTTATATTTTAATTTATTTTAGAAAGAGGTGATTACGTTGGCTGCTAAGACTCAAATTATAAAGTTTTCGATGAAATGTACAGAATGTAATAATAGAAATTACTATAAAAAGAAAAATAGGAATTACAAAGAAAAAATTGAACTAAAAAAATACTGTCCTCATTGTAGAAAACATACTCTTCATGTTGAAGCAAAAATTTAAGTGTATATTCTTCATAAACTATATGGGAGTGTTTATAAATGTCTAAATTTTGGATTTTTTTAACTTCCGTTTGGCAAGAAGCAAAAAAAATTAATTGGCCCACTAGAAAAGAGTTGTTAAATTCAACGTTGGTTGTGTTGATTGTTATAGCAATTTTTACTGTGTATCTTTTTGCTGTGGATTTTGGACTTTTGCAACTATTCTCATGGTTGGTTTATCCTGTTTTCTTAAGAGGAAGTGGAGTACCTTCTAGATAATTGTTTGATTTGAGATACATAAAATTTGTTAACTGAGATGTGGTGAAAATAATATAAGATGCGAAAAGAATGGTATGTTCTTCAAGTTTATTCTGGAATGGAAAATAAAGTAAAAGAAGCTCTCGAAGAGAGAATGAAAAATTTAGGGTATGAAAAGTATTTTGGAAAAATAATAATACCTGAAGTTGATGAGTTGAATTATAGTAATAGAAGGGTACAGAAAATCTATATCGAAAAAGAGGCTCAGGTGCTTGTTAAAAAAGGTAAGGATGTAAAGAAGGGAGATATTTTAGCAAGAGAACCAGAAATATTTGCAAAATCTTCCGGAAAGATAGTTGATATAAAAAATTTCCGAAAAATCATAGTTGAGACAGAAGGAAAAAAATATTCAAAGACTTTTTTAATACCAGAAAGCGCTGGTTTATTAGGCGGATTAAAGTCTGGGAAAAAAGTGAGATCAGATACACCGTTTAGTAAAAATCTTGAATATAAAAGTGATGTTGACGGAGAAATTGTCTCTGTTGAAAAGGTTAAAAGAGTAGTTATTGAAAACGAATCGAAAGAAAACGATATTTATTTATTGCCTCGAGAAACCTTTATCCATGAGAAATTTAAAGTAGGAAGTAAAATTCAAATAGGTGATAAATTATGTGAACCTAAAGAGTACAAAGCAAAATTTTCTGGAAGAATCGATATTAGAGAGACTCCTTTTCACAAAGAGATAAAGATTATAAAAACAAAAAAGAAAAATTTATTTCCGGGTTATGTTTTTGTTGAAATGATGTATAATAAAGAAACCGAAAAATTGGTTAACAATTTACCTTATGTATCTACTATTTTGAACATAGGTGGGAAACCTGTAAAATTGAATAAAAATGAGGTAAGGGTTGTTCTAAGATTAATGGGTGAAGAAGCTTACCAGAAGAGGCAAGTTAGGGAGATTAGAACTGATTTTGAAGTAGGAGAGCATGTCAAGATTATAAATGGTCCTTTTGAATATTTTACAGGTAAAATTAAGGACTATGATTTGGAAAAACAAGAAGTGCAAGTTGTAGTGACTATGTTTGGGCGTGAAACTACAGTGACACTATCTTTGGGAGAAATTGAAAAGATCATTGATTAAATAAAATGTGGGAGGGATTTTCCCATTTTACCACAAGGAGGTTAAGAGTGTATGGCAAAAAAGCTTTTGAGGGTTGTTAAATTACAATTGGAAGCCGGCAAAGCGACACCCGCTCCACCTGTAGGTCCTGCACTGGGGCAATATGGTGTAAACTTGATGGAATTTTGTAAGAAGTTCAATGCAGCAACTGCAGATCAGGCAGGAACATTATTGCCGGTAGAAATATCTGTTTTTGAAGATAGGTCTTTCACGTTTATAGTTAAAACTCCTCCCGCTTCTTTTTTAGTAAAAAAAGCCGCAGGTATCAAATCAGCTGCTAAGGAACCTGGCAAAGAAGTTGTTGCCAAAATTAAGAGGAAACAGCTTCGTGAAATTGCAGAAATGAAGATGAAAGATCTGAACGCTAAGGATTTAGATGCAGCAACAAAGATTATTGCTGGAACTGCTAGGAGTATGGGAATAGAAATTGAAGATTAAGAAGGGAGGAGAGGTATATGCCAAAACACGGGAAAAAGTATAGAGAAGTGATAAAACTTGTTGATAGGCAGAAAAATTACAGTATTGATGAAGCGCTGGATTTAGTTAAAAAAACTTCATACACAAAGTTCGACGGTACTGTGGAACTTCATGCGCTTTTGGGAATAGATCCTAAAAAAGGAGATCAAAACGTTAGAGGTACGATTTCTTTGCCCAAAGGAACTGGTAAAAATGTAAGAGTTTTAGTTTTTGCAGAAGGAGAAAAGGCTGATCAGGCTAGGCAAGCGGGTGCTGATTTTGTTGGCTCGGATGACCTAATAGATAGAATAAACAATGAAGGCTGGACTGATTTTGATGTAGCAATTGCTTCCCCTGATATAATGAGAAAGATAGGTAGACTTGGTAAAGTATTAGGTCCACGAGGTCTTATGCCTTCTCCAAAAGCAGGAACGGTAACCGATGATGTTGCTCAAGCGGTTAAAGAGTTTAAAGCCGGTAAGGTGGAATTTAGAAATGACAGAACAGGAAACATACACATCCCTATTGGGAAGGTTTCTTTTGATAAAATGGACTTACAAGAAAATTTAATTGCTGCTTTTGAACAATTAATGAAGATGAAACCCGAAAATTCAAAGGGAAAATTTATTCGAAAAGCTACGATTGCTGCAACAATGGGGCCAGGGATCAATATTGATTTAAATACTCTATCTTTAGCATCTGTTGCTTAACTTCAGGAATTTTAATCTATTGTGAAAAATAGATGGCGTGCCAAAGAAAGTAGGTCTTTAATTGGTTAAAGAGATGGAATCTCACCTACCGAGGTACGCGGAAAAAGGAATAATTTTTGTTTCTTTTAGCCGCTACCTGTTGCGGCTTTTTTATTTAAGGAGGTGTTATTTTTTGTTAACTAAAGAACGCAAAAAGTCTTTAATAGACGACTTTATTCATGCCTTAGAGTCCTCTCCTGCTATTTTGTTTGTTGATTTTACCGGGATGTCAGTGACAGAGACTAACGACTTCAGATTAGAACTATATAAAAACTTTGGAAAGGATGTTGTCTATACCGTTTATCGAACTTCTTTATTAAAGACGGCGGTTAAATTAGCAGATAAGAAATTGGAAGAATTTGAAAAATTTTTTGAAGGGAGTACGGGGGTTATACACGCTGAGGAATCAGACCCCATTGAAGTTTTAAAGGCAGTAAAGAAATTTTCCAATTCTCACAATAATAAACCTTTTATTAAAGGTGGGGTTTTGGAAGGAAAGATTTTTGATTCAGTTCAAGCTGAAGAGTATGCAAAACTACCGTCGAAGCAGGAACTTTACGCCACTGTTGTTAGATCTCTTAATAATCCTATTTCTGGTTTGGTAAATGCTTTATCTGATAATTTGAGGAAATTAGTATTCGTGTTTAACGCTATTAAGGAAAAAAAATAAGTTTGGAGGTGTAGGAAAATGACAAAAGAGGAACTTATAAACGAAATTAAAAATATGACCGTAGGAGAATTAGCTGAATTAGTAAAAGCGCTCGAAGATGAATTTGGAGTTTCCGCAGCGGCCCCTGTAATGGCAGCAGTACCAGGTGCAGCAGGCGTTTCTCCAGCGCAACAGGAAGAAGAAAAAACAGATTTTGATGTTGTTTTGAAAAGTTTCGGAGACAAAAAGATTGGCGTAATAAAAGTAGTAAGAGAAATCACAAATCTAGGTCTTAAAGAAGCTAAAGATCTCGTTGAAAAAGCTGGAACTCCTGATGCAGTAATAAAAGAAGGTGCTCCAAAAGAAGAAGCAGAAGAAATAAAGAAAAAACTTGAAGAAGCGGGAGCCGAAGTAGAATTAAAATAAGTCGAATTTGAAATTAAGTTGAATCCTTTTTTTAACCTTTTCTTCAAGAAAAAAAGTTATAATAGAATTCGCATTGGACTTTTTGTCTAATGCGATTTTTCTCTTATTTTTTACCAATTTTATTTTGACTAAATACCGAGGTGGTTCCTTTGAATACGGTTGTACGAGAAGCAGGGAAGAGAGAAAGAAAGTTTTTTGGAAAAGTTCTTGAGAATTCAGAAATTTACGAGGATTTAGTAAAAATTCAAAAAGACTCTTTTAAAGATTTTTTAAACAACAAGGTTATGGAAAGCATTAAAAGATATATGCCTATTAAGATACCCGTTAAAACAAGCGGAAAGAAAAACAAAGAATTTTTGATTGATTTTGTAGATGTGAGGTTTGAAGACCCCTCTTTTAGTGAGAGTGAATGTAGGGACAAAGGATTGACTTATGCAGGAAAAGCTTATTTAAAGGTTAGAATAACTGATTCTGCAATCGGGGAAATGATTGAAAAAGACGACATTTTTTTGTGTAACATACCTTATATGACTGATAGAGGTATATTTGTTGTTAATGGAGCAGAAAGGGTAATAGTTAACCAACTAGTTAGATCACCCGGGTTATATTTTATAAAAGAAGAAGAGACAGACACCTCTAAAGAAATGTTTATAGCACATTTTTTACCGATTAAAGGTGCATGGTTGGAGTTGCTTTACAATCCCAATCCAGGTAAAGAGGTTCTTCAAGTGAGAATAGACAGAAAAAGAAAATTCAATTTTTTTCTTTTTTTGAGGGCATTGGGATACGAGAACGATATGGATATATTACGTTTATTTCCAAAAGAAATTGATTTAGAAGATGAAGTTGATATATCGAATTATACTAATTGTACTGTATTATCAGATTTATCTTTCCAAGAATTAGATAATATGGATCCTCCAAGAAAAACAATATACGGTATGAAATTACATGAGGTTTTGGAACTGTTGAAAAAATACGACATTAAGACTGTAACGGTAGCACATGTGGTTGCCGAATTAACGCTGGAAAAGATGAAAAAAAGATACGAAAAAGAAGAAAATTTAACTTCTATGGAAGCTTACAAAGAAATTTTTTCTAAATTAAAACCAACTGAAATTCCTAGGGCTCAAAAGGCTAAAGAAGAAATAGAAGATATGTACTTCAATCCAGATAAATTTGATTTTTCACAGATCGGAAGGCAGAAAATTCAAGTAAAATTGAGAAAACCTTATATCGACTATCTACGAGAAGTTGAAAAAAAGGATATTTCTGAAGACCTGGAAGATAAGATAAAATATCCTGTTAAAACTTTTGCTGTTGACAAGTTAGACATTATCTTGGCTGCAAGGTATTTGTTGCATTTAAAAGAAAATGTTGAAGGGCTTGATACAAGAGATCATTTGGGTAACAAAAGAGTTAGATCGGTTGGAGAACTAATGCAGATTGAATTTGAAAGAGCCTTTTCTAAAATGGTTCAACATGCCCCTGAAAAGCTTGCGGGCGTACAATCGATTAATAAAATAAGCCCTCAATCCTTGATAAATTCAAGGGCATTAATGACTGCCTTTCACCAATTTTTTGCATCTAGTCAATTATCACAATTCTTAGATCAGGTTAATCCGTTAGCTGAGCTAACTCACAAGAGAAGGTTATCAGCAATAGGCCCTGGAGGTTTGAAAAGAGAACATGCTAAATTTGAAGTAAGGGATGTTCATCATTCTCATTATGGGAGGATGTGTCCTATAGAGACTCCTGAAGGTGCGAATATTGGATTAATTACTTCTATGGCAATTTTAGCTAAAGTTGATGAATTTGGTTTTTTGAAAACTCCTTATTATAGAGTAAGACATGCAAAAGTTGATTTAAGCAATATAGTATATTTAACTGCCGATGAAGAAGAACTTTATAAAATTGCCCCTGCTTCGGCAGAAATTGGGGAAGACGGTTCTTTCTTAGAAGAGTACATCGAAGCTAGATATTTGGGGAAAGTAAGTTTATTTCACAAAGATGAGATTGAATATATATCAGTCACTCCAAAACAGATTGCTTCTGTGTCAGCTGCTCTTATTCCATTTTTAGAACATGATGACGCTAATAGAGCATTAATGGGATCGAATATGCAAAGGCAGGCTGTTCCTCTTCTTAAACCCAAAGCTCCCTTTGTTGGTACGGGAGTAGAATGGTTAGCAGCGAGAGATTCTGGCTATTTGATTATGGCAAACCATAAAGGTATCGTTGATTATGTAGATGGAAGAAAGATTATAATCACTAGATTGGACGAAGAGAATAACATCCTAAAAGATTCCAATGGTGAGCCCTTAAAAGATGAATATACTTTATTAAAATATGTTAGATCGAATCAAGACATGTGTATAAACCAAGTTCCTATCGTTAATGTTGGAGATGTAGTAGAGAAAGGAGAGCCCATAGCTGATGGTCCGTCCATGGACATGGGGGAGTTGGCTCTAGGGCGCAATGTTTTCATTGGATTTATTCCTTGGGAAGGATACAATTTTGAAGACGCAATAGTGGTTAGTCAAGAATTGTTAGAAAACGATATTTTTACATCGATTCACATAGAAGTTTTTGAAACAAAAGCTATGGATACTCAGTTGGGCCCAGAAGAAATAACTTCGGATATTCCGAATGTTAAAAAAGAACTTTTAAGGAATTTGGATGAAGAAGGGATAGTTAAAGTTGGTTCTTACGTTTCTTCAGGAGACATTCTCGTAGGAAAAGTAACTCCTAGGGGGGAATCAGATACTACTCCCGAAGAAAAACTCATCAAATCAGTGTTTGGTGATAAAGGTAGAGATATTAAAGACTCGTCTTTAACGGTTCCTCATGGAATAGAAGGAAGGGTCATAGACGTTCAGATCTTTGATCGGAAAGATATTCCTTCTTTAGAAATTGGTGTAAATAAATATGTCAAAGTTTTCATAGCAACGAAAAAAACACTACAAGTTGGAGATAAATTAGCTGGTAGGCATGGTAACAAAGGCGTTATTTCGACCATTTTGAATAAAGAAGATATGCCATTTCTACCAGATGGTACACCTTTGCAAATGTTACTTTCACCTTTAGGGGTTCCTTCAAGAATGAATATTGGGCAAGTTTTGGAACTTCATCTAGGGTGGCTTTCTATGTTAACAAACGACTACTATGCTACACCGATTTTTGATGGTGCAACTGAAGCTGAAATTATGGATGAGTTATATAAAGTAAGGAAAGAACGCGATTTATATTTGGGTGACGACCCTGATCATCCTAACGGTAAAATTGTTCTTAGAGATGGTCGAACAGGCGAACCTTTTGATTCCCCTGTTGCGGTAGGCTCCATGTATATGCTGAAATTATCTCATATAGCAAAAGATAAAATACATGCAAGATCAACTGGTCCATATTCTTTAATTCACCAGCAACCATTAGGAGGTAAAGCTCATTTTGGAGGACAAAGATTTGGAGAGATGGAGGTATGGGCGCTAGAGGCTCATGGTGCAGCTCATACTCTCAACGAAATGTTAACTTATAAATCCGATGACATTAAAGGTAGGAATGAAGTTTACAAAGCGATATTAAAAGGTGAAAACCTACCCGAACCAGGGATTCCTGAAAGTTTTAAAGTTTTAACAAAAGAATTACAAGGCTTGATGCTAGATATTAAGCTTTACGATGAAGATGGAAATGAGTTGGATGTTGATAGGCTCTAATTAATTACATTAAATCTAAATTTCAAAGGTGACGGAGAGTAAAATAAAAAATGTACCCTCAGGGAGGGATTTCAATTGGCAAATGTTTCTTCCTTTCAAAGAAAGATTGCTAAAATAAAAATAGGTATAGCTTCTCCTCAAAGTATATTGGAAGCTTCAAATGGTGAAGTTAAGAAACCCGAAACTTTAAATCACAGAACAGGTAAGCCTGAAAAAGACGGCTTATTCTGTGAAAAAATTTTTGGCCCCGTAAAAGATTATGAATGTGCTTGTGGTAAGTATAAGGGCAAAAAGTATGAAGGAACTGTATGTGAAAGATGTGGAGTAAAGGTAGAATCCAAAGAAGCTAGGAGAAGAAAGATAGGTCATATTGAATTGGCGACACCTGTTTCTCACATTTGGTATTTAAAGTCTTCTCCATCTATTCTTTCTATCATACTAAACATTGGTGTGAAAGATTTAGAAAATATCATTTACTATGGGTCAAAAAGAGTTATTGAACGAGCTTATTTAACGCTACCCGGACCCGAAAATGAAGATTTAGGATATTTACCCGGAGAAATATTATATCAACGGGAGTATGAAATATTCTCTGAATATTTAGATTTAAGAGTAGAACCTGCTGTAAAAATAGTTTCAGTTAAAGGTATGCCCATAGCTGATATAGATGGAACCGTAGAGATTAAGTCTGAGTTAACACACACCGAAAGAGAATTGAATTGGATAATAATCAGAGATGATACTGGAGTTGAAAGAAAGTACCCAGTCTTTGAAGGCTCATCAATAATGGTGGAGGATGGACAAAAAGTTGAGAAAGGAACACCGTTGGCAGATAGATTTTTGTTTGAAGAGGATTATCTTACTCAGAAGGAATATTCCTTATTTTTAGAGTACTATCCCGGTTCCATAGAAGTAGAAAGAGATATAGAACGTGATACGCCGATTGTAGTTATCACAGATATTGATAAGAGATTTGCAAAAAGGATAGGTAAAAAAATAGGGGATATCTTGCTAGAAGATGAAGCCAGAGCCTACGAAGAAGTAATGAAGATACTCAATTCAAGGATTAAAGAAGAAAGAGAAAAAGTAATCGGCAAAGAATTGGTATCAGAAATTGAATTTCCCACGAAGAAATTTGAAAAAGGCACAAAAATTACACAAGATGTGTTAAACGAGCTTCAAGAATTTGGCGTAAAAGATTTAGTTGCGAAGGAAGAAGACGGGACAGAAAAGATATTTCAAATAAACAGATATGAGGAATTTAAAAATGGTTATGGTGCGGAAGCCATTCAAAAATTATTGAGAAAGATAGATCTTGAAGTATTAAAAGCGCGATTAGAATCCGAATTAGAAAAATTGGATAGGAAAAGTCAAAAAAGTGTAAAAATATTGAGAAGATTGAAACTAGTTAAGGATTTCATAAAATCTGGCAATAAACCTGAATGGGTAATTTCAAATATCATACCCGTTATACCACCCGATCTAAGGCCCTTGATACAAATTGATGGTGGAAGGTTTGCTGCGACCGATTTAAATGACTTATATAGAAAGGTAATAAATAGGAACAACCGTTTAAAAAAGCTTTTAGAAATGGAAGCGCCTGAAATTATCGTAAGAAATGAAAAAAGGATACTTCAACAAGCTGTGGATTCACTTTTCTATAACGGACGTGTTGGTAAACCAATGACCGATAGAAATAGAAGGCCTTTAAGATCACTAACAGATTTATTGAAAGGTAAAAAAGGTAGATTTAGAAGAAATCTCTTGGGTAAAAGGGTTGATTACTCCGGTAGAGCTGTTATCGCTGTTGGACCTGATCTTAAGATTCACGAATGTGGTTTACCAAAAAAGATGGCTTTAGAACTATTTAAACCTTTTGTTCTAGCCGAATTGTTGAAAGATTCAAACGTTGCAAGTAAAAGTGCTAGAAAATTCAAAAAAACTATAATAGAAAAAGAAATGCCCGAAGCTTGGGAGGTTTTAGAAGAGGTTATAAAAGGGCATCCTGTTCTCTTAAATAGGGCGCCTACCTTGCACAGAGTATCAATTCAAGCCTTCATTCCAAAACTAATAGAAGGTGACGCAATAAGGTTGCATCCATTGGTTTGTCCTCCGTTTAATGCCGACTTTGACGGTGATCAAATGGCTGTACATATTCCACTTTCTAGTATAGCCCAGGCGGAGTCAAAATTTTTAATGTTATCAAGATATAATATTATCTCACCGGCGAACGGCAAACCATTGTCCATGCCAGGAAAAGATATAATTGCAGGTGCATATTATTTAACCTTGCATGAAGATGAGAAATTTGAAAATCTAAAGGTACCTACTAAAGTTTCTGAATTGGGAGAGAATGGATATATTCGACACATATTTTCTGAAGATTTAGAAGCCACATATGCTTACGAATACTTAAAAATAGTGGATTCCGATATATATCTTCAAGATGGAGAACTGATATGGGAAAAGTCTGATTTATCCCTTCACGAACCAATTGCGTTTAGATATAAAGATGGTAGTATACTTAAAACAACTATCGGAAAAATAATTTTTAACGAAGAAGTACCAGAAGATTTAAGAAATTACTCGCAAAAAATGGATAAAAAGGGCTTAAAAGAATTGATATTCAACACTTTTGAGAAACATGGTATAGATAGAACCGCCGATCTTTTAGATAGTATTAAAGATTTTGGTTTTCATTATGCGACATTATCCGGATTAACCATATCTATACGTGATGTATTAGTTTCTCCAAAGAGGGAAGAACTTATAGAAGAGTCTAAGAACGAAGTTCTCAAAATTGAATCACTTTATGAAGAAGGTTATCTTACGGATAATGAAAGGTACAAGGAAATAATTAAAATTTGGGAAAACGCTACTGCCAAAGTTACAGTAGAAACAGCGAAAACATATCGAAAATACACCTTCAATCCAATATGGATGATGATTGAATCAGGGGCCAGAGGTAACATAGATCAATTGAAGCAATTAGCCGGTATGAGAGGATTGATGGCTGATCCGTCCGGTAAAATAATTGAAGTTCCTATCACTTCAAACTTTAAAAATGGATTATCAGAATTAGAATTTTTCACCTCAACACACGGTTCTAGGAAAGGATCAGCTGATACAGCTTTAAGGACATCAACAGCTGGGTACTTAACTAGAAGACTCGTAGACGTTGCGCAAAGTATGACAATTACAGAAGATGATTGTGGAACAGACAAAGGTATTGAGGCTAGAGAACTTTGGGCTGACGATTCAAAAATTGAGAACTTATCAGACTTCTTATTTGGTAGAGTTTTGGCTAGAGATGTTTTGGATCCCGAAACAAAGGAAATAATTTATAATTCTCAAACTGATAAAAAATATGAAAAAGGGACAATCTTAAAAGAAAAAGATGCCCAATTCTTGGCAAACTATGTAAAAGAGATATCAATATCAAAAGAAAAAACCATAAATATTGAAGATGTACCAAGCGATTCATACTTAGAATCGTTAGAAGATGTGCAAGTAGAAGGCAAGGTATTAATCAGAAAAGGAGAAGAAATCACAGAAGAAGCCATAGAAGAAGCATTCTTGCACGGTATACAAGATTTGAATATAAAAGAATATAACGCGGTAGATTACGTTTACGCTGGAGAAGATCTTAAAGTTGAAGTTGATGGAAAGACTGTAACTCTGCTTAAATATCAAGAAAAAATTGACTTAAAGGTTTCCAAAGTCCTAGAAAAACACGGGATAAAAAAGGTTGATGTTAGACCGTCTATTTTCATTAGGTCTCCTCTTACATGTGAGTCTGAAAATGGAATTTGTGCAAAATGTTATGGAATGGACCTTTCAAACTACAAATTAGTCAATATTGGAGAAGCTGTAGGAATAATTGCTGCACAATCTATAGGTGAGCCAGGTACGCAGCTAACTATGAGAACCTTCCATACTGGTGGTATAGCTACCACTTCGGATATAACCCAAGGTTTACCCAGAGCTGAAGAATTGTTTGAAGCAAGAAAAAAGACGAAAGGACCCGAAGGTGAATTCTCAACTATAAAAGGTATAGTAAGAGCTATCGAGAGAGATACTGAAAGCAAAAGAGGAAGAAGATTAAAGATAATAATAGAAAACTCAGACGGCGAACTGGAAAGTTATGAGGCTGACTATAGGACAAAAGCAGTTGTAGAAGAAGGAGACAAAGTATTACCTGGTCAAAGGTTAACAACGGGAAATATAAAACCCAGAAAAATACTTAAAGAATTAGGAGTAGGCGCTTTAGCAAATTATTTGCTGAGTGAAATAAAGAAGATATATGCTGAGCAAGGTGTGGACATCCATGATAAACACTTTGAAATAATAATTAGACAGATGATCAACAAAGTTGAGATTATAGACGGTGGGGATACTGACTTTATGCCAGGAGATTTAGTCAGTCATGGTAAAGTGCAGAAAATTAACGAGGAAATATTGGAAGAAAACTCCTATATCACGGAAAATAGAGAATTAGTTTTAAGTAAAAAGTTGGCAAAGAGGGTTATAATCCCTGCCGAAGATGAAGAAGAGGAAGAAGATAAGATCTACGAACAAGGAACAGAGATCACTGAAGAAATTTTAAATCAGATTCTAGAAACAAACATTAAAGAGATTGAAGTATATGAAGAATATAAAGAGATTACCACTGAAGATGGGAAAACTCATCTAGTAGGTACATCCAAAAAATATCTTATAAATCCTAAAGATACCATAAAATTTGAGCGTAGGTTGTTAAGAATTACAAAGGCTTCTTTAGAAAAAGAAGGATGGCTTTCTGCTGCTTCATTCCAGCAAACTGTACAAATACTAACAGAGGCAGCTATAGAAGGTAAAGTAGATAGATTGAAAGGATTAAAAGAAAACGTGATAGTAGGACAACCTATTCCAGCAGGAACAGGGTTGAAATTGTACGCAGAACAAAACTACGAAGTTGTTCAACCTGAAAAAGAAGCTGAAGTTGCACAAGAAAAATCTGTTGGGTAAAATAAAAATGGCTCAATAAAAATAACCGGTACTGTTTTTTAAAAAACAGTACCGGCTTTTGTTTTATCTATTGGTTAGAAAAAGCGTTTAGCATATACATTCCTTGTGCGTTCATCTGTTGAATGGCTTGTTCCATAGCTGAAAACTGTGCATAATATTGTGCTTCTTTTCTTTGAAGCCTGTCTAATAGGTTGGTCATTTCCCTGGCGAGTCGTCTCATCTCGTTACCTATGGTGCCGTTGGTACCGGCAATTCGATCGATATACCCATTGAACTTAGTTACTTCATACAGATAATTCTGAACGGATTGAGCATATCCATATTCTTTATTAGTTGTATCGTTTGTTGCGAACAATTTCCATACATCTTCGGCATTTGTATTCAAAGCTTCTCTAAGTCTATCTTCATCGACATTCAATAATCCTTTCATTGTATTTTCATAACCGGAACCTAAATCTCCAGAAGTTATTCCGATATCAAAAAGTGTATTATATTGGGAACCAGATTGTTCTATATCTACAGGTGAGTAAACCATATTTCTTAGAGTATAAAATATTTTCTCTAGGTTATTATCTCCTTTTAGCATCCCCTTCATATAGTCTTCTTCTGTCATCTCTTCTGTTGGTTTATCGTTAACTTTTTTTTCATGTAATAGATCGTACACATAAGTAATCGTTTCGTTGTACTTATCGACAAATTCTTTTATACTTTCAACACTCTTATCTATATCTTGTTCTATAGAAACTTTTACATAACTGCTCGAGGTTGATTTTAAATCGATTGTAGTACCGAAAACGTTCAAAGTGTTTTCTGTTAAATTGTCATACGTGGTGATAGATGTACTTCCATCAAAAGACAATTCAACCTGTCCGGAACTTCCTAAGGTTCTAACTGTATTATCATCGTCCGAATCAGCTGTTCCATTCAAATTCAGGGCCGTTATCAAGTTTTCACCGTTAGAACCCGCCTCAGCACTTACACTAATATCAACGTTCCCATTTTCTTTGTTAACTATGAAAAATTTACCGTTTGCATCATCAAATTTTGCTTGTACTCCTAAGGTTGATGCGTTTATTTTGTTAATAAGATCCTGTACCGTTTCACTGTCTGAAACGGTTATAGTATCCGAAACACTTCCTTTTGTGATGGTAAAAGTTGAATCAGCTGATGTACCTATAACATCTGCTATCGTTGAACTTTTTTTAATTGTTGGATCAATATTTTCCCCCAAAAGAACGGTAGGAGAAGCCAAAGAATTAACCTTCAAGTAAAAAGTTGAATTATCAGCATCTGAAGGAGCTGTAGCTGTTAATACACTTTCGTTGGAAGAGGTGGCACTTTTTGGAATCAAATTACTCTTCAATTTGAAAGTGATCAAATAATCGTAAAAATCTTCTAACTTGTTGTCGACTTCCATCCAAAGTTTTTGTTTGTAGGTAAGGGCGTCGAACTTTTCTTGAGCTCTATTTAAGGGTTGTTGCTCAATCTCCATCAATTTTTCAACCATCGCTTGGGTATCCATTCCTGAAACTGCTCCAGTTAATTGAAAGGTACCAACATAGGGATTAGTAGCCATTGTCTTCACTTCCTTTAAATTCTTTCTCTCCTATTCATTATCGACTTATTTTAAGAAAACTTTAACGACTGATTCAATCATACCATTGATTCATTTAATTAGTTCTTCATTGAGGCTATTTTATCCTAAAGGAAATAGAACAAAACATACAAGATACAGTAGAAATTATAAAAAGAATAACTCCTTTATATAATTTAAAGTCCCTTAAACAACAAATCTATGCTATAATAACTAAGAACATAAAAAAATATAATAAACGGAGGTAAAAGATGACCGTTCTAAGTGGAATGAGAGCTACAGGTAAATTACATATAGGAAACTTTGTGACCTTAGAAAATTGGGTAGAGATTCAAAATAAATCAGACAAAAATTTTTTCTTTGTTGCTGATTGGCATGCTTTGACCTCTCATTATGATACACCTGAGATAATACAACCTTCTACTTTTGATATAATAAGGCATTATATCGCAGTAGGGTTGGATCCTAAAAAAAGTGTTTTATTTGTTCAATCCGCTATAAAGGAACATGCGGAACTTTATTTAATTTTTAGTATGATAGCCCCAGTTTCACGACTAGAAAGGATACCAACCTATAAGGATCAAATAAGTAACATATCCAATAAGGATTTAACTAACTTAGGATTTTTAGGGTACCCCGTTCTACAAGCCGCAGATATTTTGATATATAAAGGCGATAGAGTGCCGGTTGGTGAAGATCAAATCTACCATCTGGAATTTACTAGAGAAATCGCAAGAAAGTTTAATATGAAGTACAAAGAAATATTTCCTGAACCACAACCGATTATTTCCAAAGTGCCTAAACTCCCTGGTACAGATGGAAGAAAGATGTCGAAGAGTTATGGTAACGTTATAAACATAGAAACTAACGAGAAAGAGTTGAAAGAAAAAATTCTTCCTATGATGACAGATCCTGCAAGGGTAAGAAGAACAGATCCTGGAAATCCCGAAAAATGTCCAGTATGGGATTACCATAAGGCATTCACTAAATCTGAAGATGAAAAAGATTGGGTACGGAATGGTTGTACTACTGCTGGAATCGGGTGTGTTGACTGTAAAAAGTTGTTGATCAAAAACATAAAAGAAAGACTTGAACCAGTTTGGGATAAATTATCTTCTACTTCTGTAGAAGATGCAATAGAAATAGCTGAAGATGGAAACGAAAAGGCAAGAAAGGTTGCCAGCCAAACTATGCAAGAGGTTAGAGAGGCTTTACATTTCAGATGGTGAGGAGGATCAAATAATTAACTTTAACTATCTCGATATAAAATTAGACATATTTTCTGGCCCTTTTTTTAAACTCGTTGAATTAATAAAGGAAAAAAAGATACCGGTTAGAAAGATATCTGTCAGTTACATCTCAGATATGTTTGTTGATTACCTCAACGATAACTTTCAGGACCTAAACTCTATAGGGGAATTTTTAGAATTAGCGTCTTATTTGACATTTTTGAAGTCCAAAGAAATACTTCCCAATTCTAATAACGATAAAGAATTTAGAAAACATAGAGAGATCATATATGAGACCATTGAAAATTACGACGTTATCAAAAAAGCCCAAGAGATCATAAAAAAAGATTTTGGTGAAGATAAGAAAAAACCTGTTAGAGTTAAGAATAAGGCATCAATAGAAAAAGAGATCATTGAAAATCAGTTAGTTAAGTTCTTCGATGACTACATTACAAAACAAAAAAAACTCGAAATTATCCGAGATACTTATCGTATAGAAGATGCAATAAAAATGCTCGAAAAAAAAGACGAATTTAATATTCTAGATCTTTTCGAATATTCTCAACATAAAAAGATGAATTTTTTAGTAATGTTTTTAGCTTCCCTAATTTTGGTAAACCGTGGTTTTTTCGAATATGAAAAAGGTCTCTTTATTAAACTTAGTTCGCAAAATCTTGGAAGTGATTTGAATGGCTAAAAGCAAAATAGATGTAGAAATTCGAATGATAGAAGCATTAATATTTTCAACTCCTAACGGTGTATCTTTCAAAGAGATCTCCAAGCGTTTAAAGATAAAAGAAGAAGAATTGAGAAGCTATCTTGAAGAAATAGAATTGCATTATATTGGTGACCAACACGGTGTGGAATTGATAAAAAATGGCAACAAATACAGATTTGAAATAAAGCCAGAAATAAAATCTATGGTCTTCACAAATCCTCGAAAATTTGAGTTAACACAAACTCAATTTGAAGTATTAGCAATACTGTTTATGAATGGAGATAGCAGGGTTGTTGAAATAGAACAAATCAGAGGTAAAAATAGTTATTACCAACTAAAGAAGTTAATGGAATACGATTTAATTAAAAAAAGTAAAAAGAAAAACCATACATACTACCATCTTACAGAAAAATTTTACGAATTCTTACCGGATAAAACGTTGAAAAAATTGGAGGAAATGAAGAAGAATGAAGTTACAAAAGGCTCTCCAAATAATATCTCTGAGTAGAAGACAGTCCTCAGAATACATATTAAAAAAAGGCGTGAAAGTCAACAACAAATTGGTTAAAGAACCATGGTATGAATTAAAAGAAAATGATTTCATAGAATTTAACAATAAAAAATATTATCTTTCCGATCTAAAAAAGAAAGCTGAAAACAAGGTTTATTACCTTCTGAACAAACCTAAAGGAATCTTGTGTACCTTTAAAGACGATTTTGGTAGAAAAACGATAAATGATTTGCTGAAAGGAAAGATTGAAGAAAGAATTTTTTACGTAGGCAGGCTTGACTACGATTCAAGCGGTCTTTTGCTTCTGACAAACGATGGCGATTTAGCCAATTATTTGTTGAGGCCTGAAAATAAGGTCGCAAAAGTTTATGAAGTATTGGTAACAGGTACACCTTCAAAAAAGGAATTGCAGATGTTGGAAGAAGGTATCACACTTGAAACCGGATATAAAACGATGAAATCCAAGGTGAAGATTTTGAAAAAAGAAAAGGATCTATCGCTCCTACAAATCAGTTTAAACGAAGGTAAAAAAAGGCAGATAAAACTCATGATAAAGGCTTTAGGTTATAAAGTTATAGAATTAAAAAGGATCAAGTTTGGGCCATGGAGTATCGAAGAAGTTCCTAAACCTGGGGATATAAAATCCTTAGGAAGTATGGAAGAGGTAAAAAATAGACTTTTATCAAACTTTTCATAGACAATATAAGCTTGAGGAATATAAGCTTGAGGAATAAAACAATGAGGACGCTAAAGCGTCCTCATTGGATGGGCCGAAATATCAATCATGATGTTTCGGGGGGATGGGTATTTTTATTATAGCCGATTATTATTAAGGCTCGTATTCAAAAAAATTAAATTATTTTGCATTTTCTTCTCATTTAAAAAGAAAGTATTATCAATTTAATTTTAAGGCTTTTAAAAAAGAACTAAATTTGAGAAAAATATGGTATAATGTGATGTTTCAGATAAATTAGAGTTTTTTAGGATTTCAAAAAAATAAATTTGGGGATGAAAAAAATGAAAAGGTTTTATTATGTATTTTTGTTGTTAGTTGTAAGTATGTTCCTGTTTACATCCTGTGCACTTCAAGAGATTGAGATAAAAGCTGATCCCACGCTTCAAGTACCTATTGCGACTGAAAGCATTTTAATGTCCGATTTAGTGGATACTGAAGATATTGTTATTAGTTTAAGTGAAAGTTTTGGTGAAGATGCCGCCGTCACACACAAATCTGATAATCCCTTAACTTATGGGGTAGATTTGAAAATATTCGACGGACAAGAAATTTTGACTGAACTTGAACTTCCCGATTTTGATTCTGTACCCGCGAATGAATACCCTCTTATAACTTCTGATTCTTCTATAACTTTGGCTTCTTTTTCAAGTTGTGATTTGGGGATCTTAGAGGATATTGAATTAACTTCCCTTCCTGCAACTCTTGTAGTAAGAAATGCAACAGGGGTAACAGTTGAAGCCACATTAACTTCAGGAGATACTTCAAAAAAAATTACATCAGGAGATAAAACTGACTTGGCAGATCTTTTTAATGTTGAAAATGATTTGATGTTGGAATCTATGTCAATAACTTTTGATGAAGAATTTTCAGCTTATGCATCGACCACTATAGCACTCTTGGTGGATTTTCCTTTTGAATTTACAATAACCGACGACTTAGAATTGTTTACAAATAAAGATGATGTAGGCGATGAGGATATCTTTGGCAGATCTGGTGAAGATTCTGATGATTTGAGTGATATACTCGATGGGATAGAATCATTTAAGCTTCACATGGATTACGACAACACGACAGGGCTCCCCTTAAAGATGGAAGTCCAAGGATGGGATGTTGAAAAGAGTCAACCTACTGATTCAGACCCTGTAACGGGGGAAATAACGGTCGGTGAAGGTAAAACTGTTGAATTTGATTTAACAGACCTTATCGAAGATATAAAAGGTACAGTTCCTTTTGATTTGGTATTTACCGCAAAATTGCCGAAATCGGAGGCAGAAACTTATTCATTGAATATGGTAGGAAGTTTAGTTCTTCGCCTTTGGTTGGATCTTGATACAGACTTAACAATACCAATTACTTTAAGTGCACAATGAGGAGGATATGACTATGAAAAGATTGTTTATCGTATTGCTAATACTTTCATCGGTTTCTTTGATCATTTTTTCAGAAGGATTGAGATCTTTTGATAGTAGTTTGAATCCGCTTTTGTTAGAATCAATAGGCAAAAGAAATTATTTTGAAATTGAGGTTTCTCCAGATATTATGATTTATCAAAACGCTTACAAAATAGCAGACCTTTTACCCATATTGACTGCTACAAAGTTCACTATTGATTTCGACGAAATATATACTTATTTAGAAGGAGATGATTTATTCTTCATAACCAAAGATAACGTTGAAGGACACTTTGTAGTAAACATCTTTGATGTGGGTCTTGGAGTTGTACTCAATGGGGATTTAAAAAGTGATTTAACGGTACCAAACGAATTGATAATGCTTATTGCTGAAGGTAACGAAATAGATGAGCCCTACAAAGATACGATGTCGTTTAACTTAGATACATCTTTTAAAGCGGGAGTGTACGCTTCTTATAATTTTGATGGTTTGTCGGTTGGGTTGGTTTACAACCTGTTCTTGCCGATAGCCTATACCGAGGAATCAAATATTGATTATGAATTTTCTACAGATACACAGGAAGCTACAACAACAGCGAAGCTGAACTTGAACGTTGACTTGTATTCTCCTTTTAGCAATGACGAGCTTGAAAATATATCATTTAATTCCATAACAGATAAATTATTCACTGATGCTGGCCATGCCATAGATGCAGGTGTAACCTTTGGTGAGATTAAAAAACCTGTTGCAGGAATCGCAGTAAAAAACATAACGGTTAAACCCGCAAAGATTTCTTACAAGATCCCTTATCAAGAAACAATTAGTATTTTGGGTGAAGATTCCAGTAGTTCAACATCTACGGAAGTTCTCGTAGATGAAGAATATGTATATCCAATGAGTGTTACCGGATTTTTTAGGATACCAGTAGTCTTTCTTGATATTATTCCATATGGAGAGTTCTATTTGGATGATCAAAAGATCGATTGGGGAGTACAAGCCAAAACTTCTCTATTCAATTTTATACCGTTGACAGTTGGAATTGAAAACTATTATGGTTACTGGAACACGTTTTTAGGTTTTGGGATAAATAGCAGAATTGTTGAGTGCAGAACAGAAATATCCCTTACGGCAAAGGATCTTGATAAAATTTTCGATTTGAACGGGTTTTCGTTTAAATCAAGTTTTGCAATAGGGTTTTAAAAACAAATGTTTAAAGAATTATAAAAAAGGGCGCTTAGCGCCCTTTTTTTGAAAGTATTTTGCTGAATGTAGTATAATAGAGAAAAAGATAAATAAAGTTGGATTTTTTGGGAACCAGGAAAAGGGATTCTATCTATAAGTTTTTCAGGCCGTTTAAAGGTAGGAAATATATAGTATTTGTGAGGAGTCATATGAGTAGGCATATCTATAGGCTAAGGGGAATGAATTTGGATAAACTTATAGAACTTGCACAAATAGGGGACAACCAAGCTCTAGGCATAATTCTTGAAAAGTTTGAACCTATGGTGAAATCTATTGTCGGGAAATATTATGGTACATGGTTGGAATTCGAAGATTTTTTACAAATAGGTTTGGTAGGTTTAATTCAAGCGGTATATAATTTCAGAAAAGATGCAAACGCTAAATTTTCAAGTTTTGCCTATATGAATATCTCTTCGGAGATAAAATCTTTTGTCACGTACTTGAACAGAAATAAACATAAGGTTTTAACAGAGGCTGTAAGTATGGAAAACACAGACGACGAATTTTCAGAAAATGCCGATTATTACATAGAAAGTGTTGATTCTGAAAAGAAAGACTTCCTCAGGGAATATTTTCTAGCAAAGAGTCTTGAACAACTTGAATGCAAGGAAAGGGAAATTGTAGAATTATGGATATATGGATACTCATATCAAGAAATAGGGGATAAAATGGAAATAAATACAAAAAAAGTCGATAATACCATCCAAAAGATAAAGAAGGTCCTCGCAAGAAATATAGACGAATATAATGACATAGTGGAGTTGTTTGGAGGTAAGTATGAAATTTAAGATAACTATCTTTGTTGTGAGCTTGGTAGCAATAGTTTTATCAATTGCGACAGAAATTAGGGTGATAGAACTTAGGAAGGATCTTCAAAGTCAATTCAATCGATTGAATTCAACAGTGAATGAAAAATTGCAGGCTCAAGAAAAAGAGATTTTGACTCTAAATAAATATTTTGAGCCAGATGGTGTGGTAGAAAAATTCATAGTTTCAAACAATTTTTTAGAAAAAAATTTAAACGATCTGGATAAAATTATCACTAATTTAGATGAACCATCAGACGCTGGGTACATTCAAATCTATATTATAGGTTCTTCTGATGTATGGGTAGCGTTTAGAAATTCTGAAGGTAGATACATCTTCCAAGGAAATTTAAAGCCAGGATTGAATCCATACAAATTTTACTTTTTTAAAGAGCCTTCTATAGAAACTCAGTATACCTACACACTTCCTTTTAATGCTTCATTTAAGAGTGGAGTTCCTGAAAATACCTTTTTTCTAATAAAAGAACCTGGTCAATACAGACTTATAAAGCACCCCAACAAAGATATTTCGAACATAATGATAGATTTAAATCTCTATATTCCGACTGTTACAGGGAAATAGTCAATTGTGGTATAATTAACAAAAGAAAATTCACACAATGGAGGAATGACCCTAGATGGAAAAAACCTACAATCCACAAGAAATAGAGAAAAAATGGCAACAGAAATGGCAAGAAAAAGATGCTTTTAAAGTAGTGAATGATGATTACCATAAAAAATACTATGATTTGGTAATGTTTCCTTACCCTTCGGGGACTCTCCATGTTGGCCATGTAAAAAACTATGTCATAGGTGACGTTATAGCTCGATACAAGAGGATGAGAGGGTACAGTGTGATGCATCCTTTTGGTTTTGATGCATTTGGTTTGCCTGCTGAAAACGCAGCGATAGAGAAGGGTAACATTCATCCCGAAGATTGGACTATGCAAAATATCAATATCATCAGAAATCAAATTAAAAAGCTTGGTATTAGTTATAATTGGGATAGAGAAGTTATAACGTGTAAGGAAGATTACTACAAATGGACACAATGGATATTCTTACAATTGTATAAAAATGGGTTAGCCTACAAGAAAAAGGCACCTGTGAATTGGTGTCCAAACTGCAAAACGGTACTAGCTAATGAGCAAGTTGTTAATGGAAGATGTGAAAGATGTGGGACCTCTGTGGAAATTAAACAGTTAGAGCAATGGTATTTCAAAATAACTGACTATGCTGAAAAGTTGTTAAATGATTTAGAAAATTTGAACGGATGGCCTGAGAATGTCAAAACAATGCAGAAAAATTGGATAGGTAAAAGTGTGGGAGCCGAAGTCGAATTTAAACTTGATAATGGCAAAGGAAGCTTGAGAGTTTTTACCACCAGGCCTGATACCTTGTGGGGAGTTACTTTTATGGCGTTATCTCCTGAATCACCTCTTGTAGAAGAGTTAACAACTCCAGAAAATACTGAAATAGTAAATAAATTTTTGCAAAAAGTGAGCTTGCAAGATAGGTTTAAAAGAACCGCTGAAGGAGCAGAAAAAGAAGGCGTTTTCACTGGAAGTTACGCCATAAATCCTGTGAATGGAGAAAAGATACCTATTTACGTAGCAAATTATATTTTATACGAATATGGTACGGGGGCAATTATGGCTGTTCCTGCGCATGATCAAAGAGACTTTGAATTTGCGAAAAAATATAATCTTCCCATCAGAATTGTTATAATGCCTGAAGATGACAAGTTAAATGAAGAAAAGTTAGAAAAAGCTTACGTTGGAGAAGGAGTTTTGATAAATTCCAGAGAATTTACGGGGTTAGATAACCAAACAGCAATTAAGAAAATCTCTCAATGGTTAGAAGATAAAAAGATCGGAAAAGTTGTCACCCAGTACAAATTGAGAGATTGGCTCATATCAAGGCAAAGGTATTGGGGAGCTCCGATTCCCATTGTATATTGTGAAAAATGCGGGGTAGTTTCTGTTCCGGAAGATGATTTACCTGTAAAGCTTCCCAGGGACGTTGAATTTGAACCAACCGGAAAAAGTCCTTTGATCGATCATCCCGATTTCAAAGAAACAACATGTCCAAAATGTGGTGGAAAAGCTAAAAGAGAAGTTGATACTATGGATACCTTTGTGGATAGCTCATGGTACTATTTGAGATATGTGAATCCAAAACTAGGAGAAAAACCTTTTAATAAGGAAGATGTAGATAATTGGTTGCCTGTAGATCAGTATATAGGTGGAGTCGAACATGCAATTTTGCACTTACTTTATTCAAGGTTCATAACCAAAGTGCTGAAAGATCTTGGGTATTTCAGTTTTGATGAGCCTTTCAAAAATCTTTTCACTCAAGGTATGATATACAGGAACGGGGCTAAGATGTCTAAATCAAAAGGTAACGTTGTGTCTCCTGAAGAAATGATCGAAAAATATGGTAGCGATGCTTTAAGAACTTACATTCTTTTTATGGCTCCTCCAGAAAGGGATGCAGAATGGAATGATTCAGGCATAGAAGGTACATACAGATTCTTAAATAGGGTTTGGAATATGTACATGAAAATACAAGATAAGATAATTCATCTTGAAAATAACTCAAATTATCTTTTGAAAAATAAATATGAAAAGGATTTAAGAAGAAAATTACACCAAACTATTGAGAAAATAACGAGCGATATAGAAGGTAATTTTCAATTTAACACCGCAGTAAGTTCCCTTATGGAACTTTTGAATGAATTAAACTCATACCTAAACAATACAGATGAAAAAGATTGGAACCTCAACTTACTAAAAGAATTTTCTGAAGATTTTGTATTGATGTTGTCTCCTATTGCTCCTCATATAAGTGAAGAATTATGGAAGAATTTTGGAAAAGATGGTTTTATATTTAAAGCAAGTTGGCCAAAGATCGATAAGAATGCTTTGAAAGCAGAAGAAATTACGTTAGCCGTACAAATAAACGGGAAGTTGAGAGCCCAGATAACGATTGATGTTAATTTAAAAGAAGAGGAAGTAAAAAGTTTTGTCTTAGAGGATGATAAAGTTCAAAAATATATAGCAGGTAAAAAGATAGAAAAAATCATTTATGTCCCAAAAAAAATCATAAATATAGTGGTCAAGTAATAAATAACAAATAGGAGGTGAAAAAAGTTTTTCACCACATTGTAAATAAACTATTATTAACACGTTGGTGAGAACTTTCGTATAAATATGAAATCACCAAAAGTTCCCAAACCTACAATAAAAAGATTAGCCATGTACAACAGATTTTTAAAAGAGCTAGTGGAAGAAGGAATACCAAAGACTTCTTCAAAAGAGATTGCTGAGGCTCTTAACATAAAGGCTTCTCAGGTTAGAAAAGATCTATCTTATTTTGGAGAGTTTGGAAAGAGGGGCGTAGGATACGATGTTGAAGATCTATGTTTAAAGATTCAAAAGATTTTAGGAACAGAAAGGATTTGGAACGTTGCAATTATAGGAGTAGGAAACCTTGGTAGAGCTATTTCTCATTATCCTGAATTAGAAAAATACAAGTTTAAAATAGTTGCAGCCTATGATGTAGACAAAAGAAAAATCAATTCTAACTTGTTACCCGGTATTCCAATAAAACATATTAAAGAACTAAAGAATAAAAACAATGATCTTGATTTTGAAATAGCGATATTAACTGTTCCATCAAATGTGGCTCAAGAAGTTACAAATATATTAATAGAAGCCGGTGTAAAAGGGATATTGAATTTTGCCCCAGTAACTTTGAACTCCGATGATCATGTTGTTATTGAAAATGTTGATTTTGTTATTTCTCTTAAAACGTTAACGTATGAAATAGTTAGTCAAAATTTGTAAAATCTGACACCCGAAAACTTACGTTTTCTCTATTGATTACAATCAAATATATTAAAACAATAAGGAGGCTAATGTTTTTTGCTTAATATAAATTATCCTGTTTCTCTAGATACATTAAAAAAGTTAAAAAATGGTGATAAAGTTCTGTATACGGGGAAAATTATATTTGTTACTCCTGAAGCCTTAAAAAGGCTTGAAAAGTATTATCAATTGGAAGGGGTGCCTTTATATAAATTTGTTGGGGAATTTGTTACTTGTGGAACTTTTAATTTGGCTCACGGTGAGATTAAAAATATCAGTATCACAGAAATATCCGATTATTTTGATTTTCTGTTTGAAGGAGGAGCCAATTCTTTAATAGTAGATAAGTTACTCCCAAAAACATTAAATCAACTGAAAAAGTACAATAGGCCCATTCTTAAAACGCTTTCTAAGTCTATCAGTTTTTTCGATCCAAAAGTCCTTTTTTATAAAGATATTAAAAATGGGGGGATTATAGAAGTTTGGACAAAAAGGCTTCCTATAGAGGTGTTAGCATTTGATGAAAAGGAGCAGTTAAGAGATATAAATAATGCCGAATTTTAAAACTCACATATTAAGCGGTATTTTGGGGTTCCCTGTATTCTTTTTAGTGTTCAATTTTATTTATAGTCATTTGTTTTACGAGGTTTATTATGTTTCAGGTGAGATCGTAGCTTCTTATTTTCTCTTTGTTGTTGGGAGTGATTTCCCCGATATTGACCACCAAAATTCTTTTATAAACAAATTAATGAGATTGTTTTTAATTTTTGGAAGTGTGTACTATCTCTTTGAATATGATTTCTTGTATAGAGAGTATCTACCTTTTTCTTATAACCTTTCAAATTTTATTTTGATAGTTGTAGGTGTTTTACTAGGATTACTTTTAGGAATAATTTTTAACAAACTATCGAAACACAGAGGATTGTGGCATTCATTTTTAATTGGTGGTATACTCTCTGTCATCATTTACTTACTTAATTTAAAATATAGAACCCCTATAAACATACTGTACAGTTTGAGTTACTTTGTAGGTTTCTCATTGCATGTTATTTTAGATAAGAATCTCAAAACGAAATAGGGAAACAGAATCATTCTTGCCCTATTTTGTTTTTCTTCTCTCTAAATTTTCAACAGCTAAAGGTTTTTGAAGATAAAGAGGTTCCAAGTTTTTTATTTTTACTCTTTTACCTTTCAATGTTTCTGCAATTAGAGATTCTTCTTCAATGTTTGAATAAAATACTTCATTTTCCAGTTTATATTTGTTTTTAAAATATTCAGCTTCTTCATTTATTAAAATACAATTGTTCATAGAATTTATTAAAAAATCTTCAAAGACCATTTGAGGGCCAAAGATTCTTTTCCCATCTTCGTATATAGATGCATATGCGGCATTCTCTCGTGCTCTTTTTAAAACAGTCAACTTTTTTTTCTTAAGATCATGGTTATTATTCACCACGGAACGATACAAAACATCAGAAGAGAAAAAGGTATAAACTTCTTTTTCTGGGTTATCTATTAAAAGTCCTTGTAAAGTAGAAATAGCTACTCTGATCCCGGTGAACGATCCGGGACCTATATCTATACCAAACTCATCTATATTTTTTATATTTGTTTTTGATTCTTCTACCACTTCTTTGATCGCTTTAGCGAGGTAATTACCCGATTTGTTCTCAGTCAAAATCCTTGTATAAATCTTATTTTTTTCATCTTGTAATAAAACAAGTATATTTTTTAGAGTAGTTGAAAGTATTAAAAGATTCAATTTATTCACCTTCTTTTGTTTTGTCTTTTAATTTTAAGGCGGTTTTATATGCGTTGATTGATGCATTATACTTCCCTGCAACCTCATAGGATTTTGCCAAAATTAGAAACGCCTTATAATCTTCTGGATTTTTTAAAATAAGTTTTTCTGCCAAATGTGTAGCAAACCTTCCTAATTTCAATGTACATAAAAAATTGATTTTTGAATACGTGGGGAACAATTCAAAATACAAGAAAATTATAAAGAGAGCAGTTAATATAGAAAACCAAAAATAGGCGAAGATTTTTCTTGCTGATGATTCTTGTGAGTCTGTTGTTTGCTCTATCGAAGTTGCTTTATTACTTTCTAATTCTAACGCAACAGGTAAGTTTTCTATTCTAGTAATTTGCATTT
This sequence comes from Petrotoga olearia DSM 13574, assembly GCF_002895525.1. Taxonomy (GTDB): domain Bacteria; phylum Thermotogota; class Thermotogae; order Petrotogales; family Petrotogaceae; genus Petrotoga; species Petrotoga olearia. Next base: position 75,605 of record NZ_AZRL01000003.1, on the reverse strand, counting down.
GAAGTTTCAAGATCTCACTATTTATTTGTTCGTTGAAAGATAAAGACAAGTTTTCAAAATTTTCATCAACGACTGGGACTTTTTCTTGTATATTCTCTAATTTAGAATTTAAAGCTCTTAATAACGGTAAAAATATGTTGTAAAGTAAATTTTTTTCTATAGTGAGTGCCTTTAAATTCTCTCCAACTTTGTACACTTCAGATATAAAAGAAGACAATTCTTGTTTTTCGACAAAAAAAACCTGATCGTTCAATGAAGTTAACCTCTGTTTTAAATAAAAATAATTTTTAAGTTGAGAATATGCTACTACAGATTCATTTATGGAATTGTGTTTATTTAAAAATGTCAGTAATTTATATGCTCCTAGGTACTTATCTTCCTCAACTAGATATTTAGATTCAGAAATAAATTTTTCAAACAATATATAATTAGTTGCTGGTACGAAAACTTCAATAAACTTTTCAATGTCTTCATCAAAATAGATTGGGGAAGAAAGAGAATTACTTATAGTTGTTCTGATAAAGGTTTCATAAGAATTAACTTGCAAATACTCTTTCAATCCCTCTAATTTATATAAATATTTATAATAAGATTCTTCAAAATTGCCTGTGTTAAATATTTTATTCAAAATAGGTATGATTTCAGGAAAGATGAAAAGAATTTTATTGGTATCTTCCTCTGGAATAAAAAAATTGGTGCCTAATACTCCCAAGTTAATGCAAAAATTTTTTAGGTCTTCAGAAATAATGTAATTAACAAAGTTATAATTTCTATATTTGTTAAACAAAGAGATCTTAGCTGATATTAAAGAGCCTGTATCAGTAATTCTAGCATCACTAGGATTTTCTACAATATAGTCTAAAAAATATTCCCATGATAATTCCAGAGTTGCCGAGTTTTTTGAAAGATTTTCTATTTCTTCGATAGTTAAAGCCCATGAAAAAATAGACAGAGTCGAAATAAAGATTATCAATAATATGTTTTTCACACAAATTGCACCCCTTCTAATTGGACTTATCCAATCTTCAATATTATACAACAATTTAGCTTTTTTGAATCTTTACAAATCTTTCTTTAATATTTTAGTACTAATAATGTATAATATTTATAAAGAAAAAAATAAGAGAAGGGAGAAATTTAATATGGAGAGTAAATGGAAGGTTTTTTGGGACCCAAAGGCTTCTTATTATCAAGAAAAAGAAAGAGTTGCAAAAACCTTATCTAGTGTTTTAGGTATTTCCAATTTTTTGGCAAAGCTATTAGTATCTAGAAATATCGAAACACCCGAAGAAGGAGATAAGTTTTTAAACCATTTGGAATTGGAAAGCTTTGACCCTTATTTGATGAAGGATATGTCAAAAGCCGTAGAAATTCTCAAGCAAATCAAAGAAAAGAAAGAAAAAGTGGCGATCTTCGGTGATTACGATGTTGATGGGGTAACCGCGACTTCCGTTTTGTATCTTGGTTTAAAAAAATTAGGTTACGATGTAACTTCTTACATTCCGTCCAGAATAGAAGAAGGTTATAGTCTAAACATTAAGGCTATATCCGATTTAAAAAGTAAAAATTATAACAATATTGTTACTGTTGATTGCGGTACAACATCCATACGAGAAATTGACTATGCAAAAAGTCTTGGAATGAAAGTTATAGTTACCGATCATCATTTGCCTCAAGAGAATCTTCCAAAAGCAGATGCGATATTGAACCCAAAAAGGAAAGACGATGAATATCCTTTCAAGGATCTGGCAGGGGTCGGAGTAACTTTTAAATTACTACAAGCCCTTTACAAAAGTTACGATGATTCTTTGGACCCTTTCGAATATATAGACCTTGTGGCAGTGGGCACTATTGCTGACATAGTCTCGATAACCTCAGAAAACAGATATTTGGTTAAAATAGGATTGAACAAATTAAAAACCAATCCAACGAAAGGTTTAAAATATTTACTGGATGAATTGAAGATAGTTGATTCTGAGATAAATTCCCGAACCATCACTTTTAAAGTTGCTCCCAAGATAAATGCTGCGGGAAGAATGTCAGATGCACGTGCAGCGTTTAATTTGTTAACTGAAAAAGATGAAGAAAAATTAAAAAAAGCGGTTTCAGAATTACTCCGACTAAATTCAAAAAGGCAAAGTACCGAAAAGGAAATCTATTTATACTCTTTAAGTTTGTTAGATTTGTATCCTGAATATAAAAAGGACCCCGTGTTGGTTTTAAGTGGAGAAGACTGGCATATGGGAGTTCTTGGGATAGTGGCTTCCAAACTGTCGAATCAATTCAATAAACCCGTTTTGATGATATCAAAAAATCAGGAAATGGGTAAAGGTTCAGGAAGAAGTCCCCAGGGCATAGATTTAATGGAGCTTCTTCTCAAAGTCAATGAAAGAGGTGTTTTTGAAGAGTTTGGTGGTCATAAGTTTGCCGCGGGTTTTTCCCTTCTCTCTGAAAATATAGAAACTTTAAGAAAGGGGATTAACGAGGTTTACAAAGAGTTATATGGGAGCAAAAAATTAGCCTCTCAAATTGATGTGGATATGGAAATAGAAGGAATATGGGAAACGATGTTTGAAGATATAAACATGTTAGAACCTTTTGGATATGGGAATGAGGAGCCTGTTTTTTTGATAAGAGAAGCTAAACTAGAAAACATAAGATTCTTTCGTAATGGTTCTCAAAGTTTTTCAGGAACTCTCAACAAAGATTCTTTAATCATAGATGTTTTAGGATACGATTTAGGATACAGATTAAGCGAGTTAACTGATAATAAAAAAAGAGACCTTGTTACAGATCTTGTTGGCACCTTTAGAATAGAGAACTCTTATAATTTAAAAAACAGCTATGTTAAATTTTACTTGCAAGATTTGAAGATTAATGAGAGAATAGAACAAGAAGAAACTGCAAAATGGAACTTTGCATCTAATATTCTTCAAGATGAGCTGAACAAGATCATGAATGTAGAAATATTAAATGATAATTTAACCAGGGGTAAAGTAGCAATGTTTCTTCCAAGTAAGATCAAAAATGATTCTTTACTGAAAAAAGTTCAGTTATCATTAGAAGAGCATCAAAAGCTGATAATCGTTTCCGCAACAAACAGTTTATTGGAACACATATATAAGATAATAAACACTTATTTTCCAGAGAATTTATTATACTTTAGCAATCAATATATCCTTACGCCAGAACTTATATCTAATTATAGTGTGATATTCGTTACAGTACCTAAATTTATTAAAAATTGTGAATTACTTGATTCTATGCAAGCTGAAATTATTATCGACGAACCATTCTATTCATTATTCCATCCGGTAGTGAGAAAAGTTCCGGAATATCAGCAATTTAGGAAATATGCTCTTCAAAAGCCTAAAATTAGTATTTTCAGTTCTATTTACAGCGAAGAGTTAAAAGAAGTTTTAAAAAGAGCGGGATTTAAAATTCTTATATCTTTTTCGAATAATAATAGCTTTGAAGTGGTGAGAGAAAGAAACAATATTCTTGGACTTTTGAAGGATTACACAAATGAAAGAAATGGCAAAGTATTGGTCTTGAATGATTATGAGAGACAAAAATCTTTAGTGAGACTGTTAGACGAAAAATTACAAGTTGATGAAAACGATATAAGACTTTTCAACCATTCAATGAGTTTTAGGGAAAAACTTATTTCTAGAGAAAAATTTAAAAATGAGAAAGCTAATTTTTATATAACTTCGTTTTCTAACAACGGTATAGCGTTTGAAGTTAAACAATTCTCACCCATTTTAATAATTGTAGATGTTCCAAAAACGGACATAGAGCTTTTGGACTTGGTTTCTACATGGATGAAAAAGACTCAAAGAACAACTATCATATTGGCTTACAATAATCGGTTCAAAGTTAAATTACTTTACGAATATTCAAGAAAGTACCCATCTTTTAAAGTATTAAAACGTGTCTATGATTTTATAGAAGATGGACATTGCAATGTGGAAGAGATACAAAATTCTCTTTTGAAGGGTGATAAATCGTTATCAGAAACTGTTTTAAACGTGATGGAAGATGCCAATTTGATAAAGGTGAATGAAGAAGAAGTGGAAATATTGGATAATTTTAATCTAAAGGATTTACGTGAAAGCTCTAATTTCAAAGAAAACATATTAGATAATTGGATATTGAAAAATTCTATCAATTTCTATGAAAATTTAGATACAAGGGAATTAATTGAATTCTTGAAAGGCAGTTCTAAAGCAGGAGCGAGAAGTGTATAAATTGAGTAAAGATTTAAGAACGACGTTAGATCTTGATTTAGTTTTACTAAATGAAAATTATCAAATATTAGAAATAAAAGAGATGTTAGCAAAGAACGGCGTTTTTTGTAAGATTTTTCCTTCGCCAAAGTCCGTGTTGCAAGCTTGTGCACCGGTTATTTGTTTTTCCTCTAAAGATAAAGAAAAAGTCATTTATATATTAGATGAAAATGGAGTTAAATATGATTTGGTTAAATTGGAGAAAGATATCATATGGGAACTTTTAAGAACTTAAAAGTATATGGAATAGATTACGGAACGAGTAAGTGTGGTATAGCTTTTTTAAAACAAGATGTAAATATTCCGTTACCAAAGGCAACGGTACCGTCAGAAAAACTCTTAGAATATCTGATTTCGTTGGATTTAAGCCATGACGATTTAATCGTTTTTGGATTACCAATTTCCATGTCAGGGAGATATTCAAAACAGAGTTTTTTGAGTATAGATGAAGCTATAAGGGTAAAAGAAAGAATAGGATGCAAAATTTACTTTGTGGATGAAAGATTAACTACTTCCACTTTATACAGTGAGTTTAAAGGACAAGTTAGTTACAAAAAGGTAAAAGAGACCAAAGACCAAAATAGTAGTGTACTCATTCTTTCCAATTTTATTCAAAGCCCAGGAAACGCCATTGCCTTGGCAGAAAAAGAAATATATAATCTAAAAAAAAACTTTTCAAATTACAAAGATGTCTTGATCTGGGATATTCCGATTAGTAATGAGGTTAAAAATTTTTCTATTTTTGCAAAAGATCCTTGGGTATTTTGGTTTTACTACAAAGAAGGATTTAGAAGTACCACTTTGATATCTGACCTAAAAGATTATTATGATTTAATTATAACAACTAAAGAAAATGAAGATAAAATTCAAGTGAATATTAATTATAGTGAATTGATGTGCCTGTAGCCTAACGGATAAAGCGTTGGACTCCGGATCCAAAGATGCGGGTTCGACTCCCGCCAGGCACATTTTTAATAAAGTAAAGTTGTAGGATGCGGGAGGCTAAAGCAGGTTTTAGGTAACTTAGAATGATGAAATTATTTTTTTTAAATTTTGAACTCTCTATATAAGAAATAGACGCTTTAGAAATAAAAAGATTTTCAAAAACAAGATTTTGATTTTAAAAGAGTCACAGGGCGGAGCCCTCCCCCAATCTGCTGGGTAAAGGGACCGCAGGTCCCTTCCTTAGATGGGCGGGCTGCGGGGCAAAGGGGAGCTAAAGCAGTAATGTAAGTATTTTTAAAATTTTAAAATCTCTATTAAGAAAAAAATAGGAGGTAAATTATGGCTAAATCTGATTTAGGAATAGATTTAGGGACTGCAACATTTGTTGTATACCAACGTGGTCAAGGTATAATCCTTGAAGAACCTTCCGTGGTAGCTATAGATAAAAGTAAAAAAAAGATGTTGGCAATAGGAAAAGAAGCAAAAGATATGGTTGGGAAAACTCCTAGTCAAATACAAATTGTTCGGCCCGTACAGGATGGGGTTATTACGGATCCCGGCATCATAGAAGAAGTATTGAGATATTTTGTTAAAAGTGCTAAATCCAAAGGTTTAAATATGTACAAACCGCGATTAATCATAGGGATACCGGCTTTAACTACCGACGTTGAAAGAAGGGCGGTTAAAGAGGCAGGGAGTAGAATTGGTGCTTCTAAAGTATTTCTTATAAGCGAACCCTTGGCTGCAGCTATAGGTAGTGGAATAGATATCACAGAACCTAACGGTCATATGGTAATCGATATAGGAGGAGGTACAACCGACTTAGCGATTTTGAGTTTAGGAGGTTGCGTTATAAGTGAAACGTTAAAAGTTGCAGGCGAAGCGATGGATCAAGAAATAATTAAATATACTAAAAGACGATATAAATTTTTGATCGGTGAAACTACCGCTGAAAGGTTGAAAATCGACATAGGCAAGGCTTATTCTCAAGAAGAAAATCTTGAAATGGAGGTTAAAGGACAGAATATCAAAACAGGGCTTCCTTCGAATTTAAAACTAACTTCGGATGATATTTTCTATGCGATCAAACCAATATTGAACGAAATAATAAATAAAATAAAAAATATTTTAGAAAAAACCCCTCCAGAATTAGCCGCGGATATAATGCAAAATGGACTTATAGTTGTTGGAGGGGCTGCAAGATTAAGGGGATTGGATAAATTAATATCGGAACAAACTGGTGTAAAAACGTACATTCCAGAAGATCCACACCTTACTTGTGCAAAAGGTACAGGAATTTTGTTGGAAGACATAGAATTATTAAACAAAGTACAAGTAAATTAGAACTATTCACCACAGGGGGAAATAAAATGAGAGGAATATACAATGCAACAGCTGGTATGCTCAACTCTTTTGCTGAACTGAATTCTATTTCTAACAATTTAGCTAATCTTAACACTGTTGGTTACAAAAAGGATTATAACCTATTTAAAAGTGTATACGAAAAAGAAATTAGATCATATCAAAACGTACAAGGAAAAGGGGAACCAATAGGGAACATTTATAGTTCAGTTGTTCTAGATGATGTAATTCCAAATCTCGAACAAGGATCTTTAATTGAAACAAATGGAAAGTTGGACTTTGCAATAGAAGGGGAAGGATTTTTTAAAATAGACAGAAACGGTAACTTTTTTTACACACGAAACGGTGAATTTTCTATTAGCCCTGAAAGTTACCTTGTCACCAAAAGCGGTGATTACGTGTTAGATGAAGAAAATAACCCTATATTTGTAAATACAGAAAATTTTTTTGTGGACGAAGAAGGTAATATATCAGGAACAAACGTAAGATTAAACGTCCTAAATATAGAGAACTTGGATAAATATGGTGAAAATTATTTCATGGGTGAAGAGATAGGGCAAGCAGGTAACTTTCGTTTGAGACAAGGTTATCTTGAAGGTTCAAACGTTGATGCTCTAAATGAAATGATTAAGATGATCGAAGCAAATAGAAAGTTTGACATACTACAAAAAGCAGTATCGACAGGGGATTCACTCAATGCAAAGCTTATTGAAATAACTTCAAACTTTTAACTCATTTAGATAATTATAAAGATTTTTAAATGGAGGGGGTAAATTATGTTAGTTTCGTTATATAATGCAGCAACTGGAATGAATGCCGAACAAAGAAAGTTAGATATCATTTCAAACAATCTAGCAAATGTGGATACAACGGGATATAAAAAGCAAAGAGCTGAATTTCAAGATTTGCTATATTCGACTGTAAAAGAAGCCGGTACCCCAACCGCTCAAGGATCAATTTTACCAACAGGTCTTTATGTTGGTCATGGCACACGGTTGGCTGCAACAACACGGATCTTCACGTTGGGAAACATAGAGCCAACAGACAATTCTACTGATATAGCAATCATGGGAGATGGATTTTTTCAAGTTCAGATGCAGGATGGAAGTATAGCCTATACTAGAGATGGTTCTTTTAAATTGGATGCCAACGGTAGACTTACTACCAGTGATGGATTGATGGTTATTCCTAATATAGTGATCCCTCAAAATGCTGTGGGAATAAACGTTTCTCCGGATGGAATAGTGAGTGTTTCTTTGGGAGATGGAACGATTCAAAATGTAGGAAATATCACTACTGTGAGATTTTTAAATCCTGGAGGGTTAAAACCCTTAGGAAATAACTTATATTCTGAAACGCCAGCTTCCGGTAATCCGACGGAAGGGATACCTGGTCAGGATGGATTTGGAGCTTTACAGCAAGGTTATTTAGAAAAATCCAACGTCGATGTTGTTAAAGAGATGGTGGACATGATTATTGCACAAAGAGCTTACGACATTAATTCTAAAACTATCACAACGGCTGATGAAATGTTGAGAACCGTTTCAAATGTTAAGAGATAAACCCTAATCTCCCTTGAACTTTTTTAATGGTATTAGTTAAATGACAGGGAGTTGATGCTTTTGATACGATTAATTAAAATTATATTTTTTTCTGTGATGTTGTTGGTATCATCAATTGTTTTCTCAAAAATGGTTTTTACTATTCCCCCTATTATAGTCAGTGAAGATAGAATTTTTTCTCTTAAAGATATCTTTCCTGAGACGAAGTCAGATAGGACTATTTCTTATATAGTTAACGATAAGATAATTTATTCTGAAAAAGAGCTTTCTAAAATTTTGTACGGTTTAATGAGTAGTTATTACAGTGATTTTGATCTTGTTTTTGAAGAAAGTACGGTTACGGTTGTATACAAAAACGAAAATCAACACATAGATGTTCATTACATTGAGTTAGAAAATTTCTTACAACAAAAGATAAAAGAGTACGACAATTCTTTGACTGTGAATAGTATTGATTTAAAGGTTCTCCCTGAAAAGGTTTTATCGGCGGAAGTAATAAGGATCTTTCAAAGCTACGATAAGTTGTATGTAAATTTGAATATAAAAGATGATAAAAACAATCAAAAGACACTTACAGTTATTGCTAATGTATCGAAATATGAAAAAGTACTTGTATATTCCAAAGATTTAACTAGGGGAACCATTTTGAATGAAGAGTTAACAGAACCAGCCACTAAAAACGTTTTATCTATCAACAATAAACCTGTAGATTTAGAATTGATAAGATCCGGAAGTTATGAATTAACGAAAGATGTAAAAAAAGGTGAAATAGTAGATTCAATTTATTTAAGACGTATACCTGATGTGAAAGCAGGGGACATTGTAACGGTTTTGGTAGAATTTGAGGGCATAACGGTTTCTACTTTGGCAAGGGCTATGGCAAATGCTAATTTTGGAGATACTTTGAGCGTTAGAAATGTTGAAAGTGGAAATATTATAACTGGTAAATTGAAGGAAGGCCCTATACTTATGGTTAGTTTAGGAGGTTCGCAAAAATGACTGATATAAAGTTTTCAAAAGTTTTTATTATTTTCTTAATTTTTCTAGTTTCAACTAGCCTTGGTTTCTCTGAATCATTATGGAATAAAAGCGATGAACAAGGTAACTCTATTTACAACTATAACCAGGATTTTGGAGTAGGAGATGTTGTAACGATTGTAGTTTCCGAAAATCCTTCCCTCACTTTATCTGAAAATATGCCTGATTACAAAAAAGCGTCTGTTGGTACGATTAACTCAGTAGTAAATAATATAGGAGGGGTAGATTTATCTAATTTTTTACCTATTGGGGCTGGAGATCCAACGCAGGTTAGTGTACAAAACAATCAAAAAAGTTCTTCTTCTTCTGCAGAGGTTCAATTATTTGTATCTGGTATAATTCAAGAAAAAGATCAAAATGGACTTTTAAAAATTAGAGGAGAAAAGGAAATTAAAGTGGGGAATAACAGGAATACTATGATTGTTGAAGGTTATGTTTCTCCCAAAAACATAGCAAAAGACGGAACTATTTTTTCTTCTAGTTTAGCTAATGCAAAGATTTGGTACGATGGAGATATAGTTTTCCAACAGGATCCTAACGAACCGTCATGGTTAACTTCTATACTTTCAGGAATAGCAAATATATTTTTTTAGAAGGGAGTCAAAATGAGAAAAAATTTATTTGTCACCTTTTTATTAATTTTAATTATAAGTGGTTATGCCTTTGCTGGAGTTAGAGTAAAAGATATCTCGAATTTCAGAGGTGCAAGGGACAATCAATTATTTGGAATCGGTTTAGTTACAGGTTTAGATGGTACAGGAGATTCGGGGGATGTACCCTCTGAGATGATAAATAATATGCTGACCAACTTTAACATCAATCTTACCTCTTATGTTGAAACAGAAAATACCGCCCTTGTTATGGTTTTCGCTGATATACCATCTTTTTACAAGGAAGGTATGAGGTTAGACGTTACTGTAGCTGCTATAGGTGATTCTGATTCAATTGAAAATGGAGTCTTAATGCAAACGCCTCTTTATGGTGCTGATAATAGAGTTTATGCTGTTGCACAAGGTAATGTTTTAACTGGTGGAGCCAATGTCCGTTCATCATCTAACCTACAACAAAGATATAAAGCAGTCGGTTATATCCCTGAAGGGGCTATTATAGAGAGAGAAATTCCTGCTCGGATTGTAGATGAAGACACTGTGACTATCAACTTGAAACAACCAGATTTTACAACATCGGCGAGGGTTGCTAACGCAATAAATTCAACTTTTTCATTAAAAATCGCCAAAGCCCTTGATCCATCTTCAATTAAGGTAGAAGTTCCAAAATATTTTGAAGATGATATAATATCTTTTTTAGCTTTAATTGAAGAGATAGAGATTACTCCCGATGTAAAAGCCAAGATAGTGATCAATGAAAAAACTGGAACGATAGTTCTTGGAGGAGATGTCGGAATAGCTGATTTCACTGTTAGTTATGGTAACTTCAGTGTAAGTGTTGAAAACGGGAAAATAAGTGGGAAACCAGCAACGGTTGCGAATTTGATTACAGCTTTAAAAACGGCAGGAGCAACTCCTCAAGATATAATTGCAATTATTCAAAGCGCTAAAGCTTACATATATGCTGACTTGGTGGTGATGTAAATGGCTAACGTAATTGGACCAGCATTTAATGTATCAGGTATAAATTATAATGAAATAGGCGTGAGAGAGGCAACTGAAGCCTTTGTGTCAGATATCTTTGCAAAGATACTGAACTCTGCCCAAGATGATAAATTGTTTAAAGAAGATAAATTAATTCCGGAATCAAATACAGAAAAGTGGATTAAAGAATGGATAAATGTTGAATATGCTAATTTATTGACTCAACAAAGCTTAAAACCCTTGGTTAATCAAATTGTTAGTTCATTTCCTCCAGAACGGTAAAATCATTTTTCATTTTTTGTGCAAGAATTATTTCCTCTTGTTCTAAAACACCTTCTGATATTTCTTCTTTGAAAACCGACTTAAAACCTATTTCAAAAGCTTTGACAATCTCCATCTTTGAAATAGGTTTTTTAAAAATTGTTTCTAAATCGATGGTTGAACTAATTAAATGCTGTTTTATCCAATCAGTATGAGAGTATTTAAAAGAGTTAATGTAGGTTTCATAGTCATGCTTAATTGGAATTGAACCATGTTGAAGAATGAAATTTGCCGTTCTGTATTGTGCGCTTCCAATTAGTTTCTTTCCATTAACTTTCACTTCATAAAATGAGGGTGCATCATAGCAAAGATCCTTAGTTACACCTTCTTTTTTTGAACTTTCAAGATCCGCTTCAATTCCTAATTCGTGTAGTGATCTTACCAGCGCTTGAGAGATTTTCAAGTAGCTTGCAAGTAGATTATTTGGTAAGTTTTCGTTGTTAATAAAGGTTGAAAAAGAATAGGTTATTTCATTATTGTGTAAAACCGCTCTCCCACCTGAGGGCCTTCTTACAACAGAGATATTGTTACTATTTATAAACTCCCAGTTTAGGTTGTCTGTTTTTTGATGTTTGCCAAGGGATAAGGTGGGGTCTTTCCATTGGTATATCCTTAATGTGGAAATTTTTCTTATTGCACTGAGTTTGGCTATTGATATGTCTAATGCCATATTCATCCAGCCTTCATAAGGCTTATCAACAATAATTTTGATCATTTGGTTTCTCCTAAAGGGAATTTTTTTGGAATACCTACTTGCCTTGGATATTTTTGAGGTGTAGTTCCAATTTTTTTAAAAAGTATCATATACCTTTTCTTCTTATCTTCTCCAATTTCGTATTCAATTTCTTTGAACTCTGCAATATTTAGCTTTTTCAGCACGTTTCGTGTATATTCCATCTCATTTTTGAAATAAGATGGGCCTTTGAATAGGGATATAAAGCTATTTACTTTCACTAGGGGGGCCAAATATTCTAATGCGATATCACTTCTGGCTAACGCTTTGCATGTGGCAAAGTCAAAAAATTCTCTATGGGTTTTAGCAAAATCTTCCGCTCTTTCACAGAACAAATAAACGTTAGTTAATTTTAACTCTCTTATAAAAATTTTCAAAGCTTGAATCTTTTTTGATACGCTATCTACTAGGTAAAATTCTTTTTCCGGGAAGTATATAGCCCAAGCTAGGCCAGGTATACCTCCTCCGGTTCCTATGTCTACGATCTTTTTTGAGATTAAAAAGCTGTTCTCTGATTCAATAGGAATTATACTGTCTAAAATAAGGTTTTCATAGGCATCTTTTTTGTTTTGATATGCGGTCAAATTAACCGGGTAGTTAACTAACATATTGATATATTTATTAATTTTTTTAGCCTTTTCATCTGAAGCTTTCATTGACAAAACGCTCCTTATATGGTATAATTCCTTTGGATTGGACATTTCGTTCGTATTGGTGGAGACGTAGCCTAATTGGCTAAGGCGTCGGTCTTGAAAACCGATGGGGTTACACCCCGTGTGGGTTCGAGTCCCACCGTCTCCGCCATTTTTAAACTTAAAAAACCGCCAGAAGGCGGTTTTTTTGATAAGGTTAGCTATATCTTTCCAAACCTGTCAAATGGATAAATTCTTAAAAAAGTTGTTCCAATAACGTTTTCAATAGGAACAAATCCAAAAAAACGGCTATCTTGACTTTCCAATGTATTATCACCCATGAAGAAATAGTATCCTTCTGGAATTTTCACATTAACAAGACCTTCTTCATCTTTATATATTAAAGTAGGTAAATCCAATTTTGAAAGCTCGCTTTCATAAAAGTCAGTAAACAAAAGTGTGTCTCTCATTTGTTTGTACCATTCAATAGTTGGTTTGGCTGGTATCAACCTACCTGTAAAGTTATCAATATACATGAAAAATAAATCGGACGTGGCAATTTGGTAACTGTATTTCTCCGGATAAGCTATATAATCAAAAAATTTAGGATCTTCAAATATTGCATCTCTTAAATAGTAAATATTTTCAAATTCAGGAAGTATTTCACCATTTATTTCTAATCTTGAAACCTTATTTTTTATCTCGGGTGGGATGTAATCTATACTTTCGTAATAATTAATGATAGAATTCAGCCAATTGGGAATATTTTGGATTTCATCATTTTTAATGTCTTCCCAGAAGGTTTCTCCAACCGGTACCAATCTCAAGGTATCGCCTGGTTTACCAACTAATCTCTTCACATATTTTACATGGCCTTCAAATTTTGCTGGAGCAAAAAAATCCATAAACCTATCAAAGGCACGTAACTGCTGTTGCGCCCTAATGTCCACGAATGGTGTCCAAAAAACAACTATCGAGCCTCTATTTGGTTCAGCAAATTCATACGTAACTTTTTCTACAAATAACCTGTCGTATACCTGGATAGTTGGAACCATGGAAGGGGTGGGAACCATCATTGTCTCAAACACGTACAATCTGATAATGGTTCCGAATATCAGTGCATATATTATAGCATAAATCCAATCCAAGGTCTCATCTTTAATTTTCTTCTTAGTAGCCTCTTTCAAAAGGCTCAATCCTTCCTCTCTTTAATCTTTATCTTCCCTTTAACATCTCTGAGGTAATAAAGTTTAGCCCTTCTAACTTTCCCTTTCTTCAAGACTTCTACGCTGCTTATAGATGGAGAATGAAAGGGAAAGATTCTTTCAACACCTACTCTATCTGCTCCTATTTTCCTAACAGTGAAAGAACGTCCAAGGCCAGCACCCCTTATTTTTATTACTATTCCTTCAAAAGGTTGGATTCTTTCTCTTTTTCTTTGGCCTTCTCCTTCCACAACTTTTACGTTGACTCTTACAGTATCTCCCGGTCTAATTTCAGGAATTTCTTCTTTTTTATAATTTGTTTCTACAGAATTTATGATTTTATCCATATTTTAAAACCTCCCAAATATTATTTTTCAACTTTCTTTAGAAACTCTAAAACTAAACATTAAGGGGTAAACCCCTTAAGAACCCCAATTCCAAAATCAAAGTTTGTTGTAAAAAAATTCTTTTGCACAAAGCTGCAAAACCACAATCTCTCCAACAGAAGAGTCTAGAAATCAAACAATTTCACCTATTAATCTATCAAGGGTTATTGCAACAGCTGCTCTGACAGAAAGATGATTGAACTCTCCCTTAGCTCTAATAGGTTCTAAATCGTAATCAGAAATTTCTCTAATTTCTTCTGGCATTCCCCAACCAGTCCCAAAAAGAATTAAAAATGGATGATCAGAATTTTTTATCTTAGCTTTTAAATCTTCAAAAGAAACTACATTATTTCTGGCTTTAGCAGAAGTAAAAACTATCTTTGGACGTTTGCCTTCCTGCTTTTCTATTTCTTCGATAACATCCTCCAAATAATTTTTTATTTTAAATATTTCAAGTGCTTCTTTTCTGTTGGGATTAAATTCTCCTCCGTATCCGTTGATCCAGTAATCTAAAACCTTTTCTACAATCTTTCGTTGAGCAGGTAAATTGGTTACTAAGAAATAGTTTTTTACGTTATAAGTTCTGCAGGTTCTTGAAATATCATGAACATCAAAATTTGTAACGGCTGTTGAAACAATACTACCGTCTTTTTTCAGGATAGGATAGTGAATTAAGGCTACATATAGTTTATCAAACATCATGGGACTCCTTAAGAATATTAGAGTTTTCGTTAAACATTTCTTGAATAAGAACTATTAAAACCTTTTTTTCTTCTTCACTTAATTCTTTTTTTATAAATAGGTCAGGCCTTTTTAATATTGTTTTTAACAAACTTTCTTTTTTTCTAAAGGTTTCAATACGTTCATGATTCCCACTTAACAGTATTTCTGGTACTTTCATTCCCCTAAAGTTCTGGGGTTTGGTGTAGTGTGAATGGTCTAAAAGCCCGTTATAAAAAGAGTCATTTTCCACACTTGTTTTTGAACCTATTACTCCGGGTAAAAATCTTAAAAGAGTTTCAATAATAACCATGGTAGGGATTTCACCGCCCGTTAAAACGTAATCTCCTATTGAAACTTCTTTGTCAACGATCTTTTTAACCCTTTCATCTATTCCTTCGTATCTTCCACAGAAAAAAACTAATTCCTCTTTTTTTGCTAATTCAAAAGCTAAATCGTTATTAAATACTTTGCCTTGTGGAGAAGGTAAAACTATATAAGGTTTATGGCTCTTAGAGAGTATGAACTCATCGTAAAAACGATAAAAAGGTTCTGCCAACATAACCATGCCATTTTGTCCGCCATATCCCGGTTTGTCAGTAATTTTATGTTTATCAGTTGTGTAATCTCTTAAGTTGAAAATATCTATTTCAACTAATTCTTTTTCTATAGCCTTTTTGATTACTCCGTAGTTTTTAAGAATATCAAACATACCAGGAAAAATAGTTAAAACACTGATTTTAATCCGTTTCGTTTGTTCCATTTTCGTACCACTCTATTTTTTTTACTATAATACTTTTATTTTCTTTTTTTAATTCGACAATGTAATGTTCAGTCATTGGTATGAGAACTTCTTTATCTTCTTCTAGATTTTTTATGGAAATTACATCGTTTGCACCGGTTTGAATTATTTCTTCCACTTTTCCAACGTATTCCCCATTTTCATAATAAACATCAGAACTTAGAATCTCATACCAATAATATTCGTCACTTTTAAGAGGGGGAAGATCTTTCTTATCGATAAAAACTTCATATCCGATCATTTTTTTAGCTTCGTCCATATTGACTATTCCTCGTAAGTTCAAAACAAAAAATCTGTTTAATGGTTTGACTTGTAATACTTTAGTGAAGAAAAAATTTCTGGTTGAGGTATTGTACAAAAGAACTTCTTCTAAGTTTGTTATTACACTTTTTATATTGGTAAAAGGTACTACTTTTACCTCTCCATGTACTCCATGGCTATTAACGATTTTTGCCACGGAGATTTTGTTGTCCAAAAGATTGGATAAACTGTTCAATTCACTCACCTAATTACTTTTAGAATAAATTTCTTGTCAGGGTCTTTTTTCGCAGCATTTAAAAGAATGTTTATAGATTTAATAGTTCTTCCGTCTTTTCCAATTATTTGCCCTACATCTTCAGAGTTGGCATATATTTCAAATATTACGTTTTTTTCTTCGTTTGACTCCACGATCTTTATTTCATCTGGATGTTTAACTATGTTGTTCAAAATGTCTAAAAGAAGAGTCTTCATTCTTTAACTTCTTCTCCTTCCGGTTCTACTATTTTTTCGGATTCTTTGACATCATTTTCTCTTCTGGCTCGAAATTTTATTTCGTCATATCTTTTCATAACACCCATTTTTCTAAGAATTCTTCTAGCAGTGTCTGTGGGTTGAGCACCCTTCAATAACCAATCTAAAGCCTTATCTTCGTCCACTTTATACTGGTTTGAGTTATTTAGTGGATCATAGTATCCGATTGATTCTATATATTTTCCGCTTCTTTTATTTCTGGAATCTACGATAACTATTCTATAAAACGGTTGATGTCTCCTTCCCATCCTGTTCAATCTGATTTTTACCATTAACACACCTCCACATATTTTTATTTATTATTGGTATTTTAAAAAGGTAGATTATTCATGAGCTTTCTGCCTTTAAATTTTTTCATTTGCTTCATAGTTTTTTTCAACTGTTCATATGATTTCAAAAGTCTATTGATATCTTGAAGAGTTGTTCCACTTCCCTTGGCTATTCGCTGCTTTCTTGAATAAGTTAGTATTCTTGTATTTTTACGTTCTTTTTCTGTCATTGAATTTATTATTGCTTCGAATTTTTTTAATTCTTGCTCACCTTTGGTTACATCCACCTGATCTTTTGGTACGCCAGGAACCATTTCTAAAAGATTGCTGAGAGGTCCTAATTTTCTTATTTGTCGAATTTGCTCGAGAAAATCTTTTAAATCGAATTTCCCCTCCATAAACCTTTCCGCATCTTCTTCTGCTTTCTTTTTATCTATGTCTTTTTCTACCTTCTCTATGAAGGAAAGTACATCTCCCATTCCTAAAATTCTTCCAACATATCTATCTGGGTAAAACTCTTCCAAATCATCTATCTTCTCACCAACACCAACTAACTTGACAGGTTTTCCCGTAATGTACCTAATAGAAATGATGACTCCACCTCGAGAATCACCATCGAGTTTTGAAACAACAAAGCCAGAGAGATCCAACTTATCGTTAAATTCTTTTGCTGAATTAACTGCGTCTTGACCGACCATTGAATCCACGACCATTAAAATCTCATCTGGATTGATTAACTTTTTTATCTTATCTAACTCCTCCATCATCTTTTCATCAATGTGCAAACGACCTGCGGTATCAACAATAACAATATCATGTAAAAGCTTTTCCGCATGTTTCTTACTTTCTTCTACAATTTTCAAAGCGTCTATTCTATCTCCTGTAAAGACAGGAATACCGATGTCTTCTCCCAATTGCACGAGTTGATCGATAGCCGCTGGCCTGTAAGTATCAGCGGCAACTAACAGAGGATTCTTCCCTTTTTTCTTATAAAAATTTGCTAATTTAGCCGCGGTCGTTGTTTTACCGCTTCCTTGTAAACCTGTGAGCATAATAAAACCAGGATTATGAGAAATGGTTATTTTGCTGTTTTCTTTGCCACCCATCAATTCAATTAAATCATCTCGAACTATTCTTATAAACTCTTGATCAGGAGTTAAACTTTCAAGAACCTTAGATCCAACGGCTTCTTCCTTAACCCTATCGACCAATTCCTTTACCACTTTATAATGTACATCCGCTTCCAAAAGAGAAAGTTTTACTTCTCTAACAGCATCTTTTATATTTTTTTCGGTTAACTTGCCTTTACCTGACAGGTTCTTGAAGACTCCTGTCAGTTTTTTTTGTAAGTTTTCAAACATTATTTGCTCACCCCAATACTTAAATAATCCTTCCTTAGTATACTATAAAAAGAAAGAAATTTGGTAAAAAGTATGCAAAAAGTAGAAGACGAGGTATAATTTAAAGTTACTATTACATTAAATATTTTATAATATAAATAGAAGGACTCATTTTTTAATATATGTATTGTACTTCTCTATTTATAAGCTTATCACATTATTGTTAACAAATCAATTCACTCTAATTTAAAGAAAAAAACACTTGATAGATCGCTAATTTTGTGTTATAATAATGCAGTAATACGCCTGTAGCTCAACTGGCAGAGCGGCGGTCTCCAAAACCGCAGGTTGGGGGTTCGATTCCCTCCGGGCGTGCCATTTTTTATCTCTTCTCCAAAATAAAAAATGAAAGATTCTCTTTGAAACTTTAAAAATAGCGCCCCTTTGCCCCGCTGCCCACCCATAAAGATGAAAGAATTTCAGCCCCTTCGCCCAGCTCCCCACCCATAAAAATTCTAAAAAATTCCATTAAATGCATTTAATATGTCTTTAACTATTTTTCCTTTCCCCATTGTAAAAATATGTATTCCTGGTACTCCCAATTCTAAAAGTTGTTCAATCAATTTTATTCCGTATTTTACCCCTATTATATATTCATCTTGAGAAGATTTTGCGTCTTCAAACTCTTCAACGATGGCTTTGGGTATATTAACATGAAAATTTTTGGGGATGTTGTATAATGATTTTTTACTTCCCAATGGTTTGATGCCTGGAATTATTGGAACTTCAATACCTAGTTCTCGCACTTTATTAACGAAGTTTTTATAATACTCTATGTCAAAAAACATTTGAGTTATGATGAATTCGGCTCCCATATCAACCTTTAATTTTAAATAGTCTAAATCTTTTTCCAAGTTTGGGGATTCAAAATGTTTTTCTGGGTATCCTGCAACCCCCACGCAAAAATTTGTGGGATTATGTTCTTTTGTGGGGCAAGTATATATCCCTTTGTTCATATTTGTTACCTGTTCAACTAATTGAGTTGCATGTTCGTATTCATCTGTTTCTTTCCATGTGTATCTTTTCTTATCCCCTCTTACGACGAATATGTTTTCTATTCTTAGATAATTTAGGTCTATTAGAATGTCTTCTATTTGGTATTTATTAAAGCCTGTACATATTAGATGAGGAACTACTTCGATATCATACCTATGCTTTATTGAAGCACTTACCCCAACGGTTCCAGGTCTCTTCTTTTTGATGATTTTTATAATTTCCCCGTTTTCTTCAACATATTCAATTTCGTTGGCATGCTTAGTAACATTGATAAATTTAGGAGAAAAGTCGATTAAATTATCCACCACATTAAATATTGGATCAATGCTTTCACCAACATTGGGTGGGATAATTTCGAAAGAAAGTATGGGTTTAATAGATTGTTTAATTAAATCTATTATTTTCATTATGGATCACCCCGGAAAAGATATAATAAAACATTTGTTCGATTTTAACATATTGGCAAGAAAGTGTCAACAGTTAATAAGCAGTATAACAAAAAGGGTGGAGAGATCTCCACCCTGTAACTATTATAAAATCAACATTTACTTTTAGAACTCTTATTATTGCTGATTTTCTTACCCATTGATTAATAATTAACTGTTTTACCTCTCTTATAATTTACCGCTGCTTGTGCAGCTGCTAATCTAGCGACTGGTACTCTGTATGGAGAACAGCTAACGTAGTCCAGCCCCACCAAGTGTGCAAACTCAATGGAATCAGGATCTCCACCGTGTTCTCCGCATATTCCTACCTTTAATTTTGGATTTGCGGATCTTCCACCATCCAAAGCAAGTTTTATTAATCTTCCAACGCCTTCTCTATCGATTTGTTGGAATGGGTCTTTTTCGTAGATACCTTTTTCAATATAATCTCCAATGAATTTTCCATAATCATCCCTTGAAAAACCTAAACCAAGTTGTGTAAGATCGTTGGTACCAAAGCTAAAGAAATCAGCCTCTGCACCAATTTGATCTGCAACGACGCAGGCTCTCGGGACTTCGATCATTGTTCCAATTTTGTATTCTAAGTCTACGTTGTTTTCTTTTATTAATTCGTCAGCGATCTGCTTGATAGATTCTTTAAGGATGGTAAGCTCTTTAACGTTTCCAACTACTGGAATCATTATTTCTGGCTGCACCTTTTTGCCTTCTTTTATTAAGTCTATAGCAGCCAAGATTATAGCTTTTGTTTGCATCTCTGCTATTTCTGGGTAAGTGATAGCTAATCTTACACCTCTATGACCCATCATTGGGTTGAATTCTTCTAAATCCTTAACTGTACTCCTTAATTCCTCTTCACTGATTCCAATAGTTTTTGCAACTTCTCTTATTTGTTCATCACTTTCTGGGACAAATTCATGAAGAGGTGGATCCAAAAGCCTTATTGTAACAGAAAATCCTTCCATTTCTTCAAATAAGCCTTTGAAATCTGACCTTTGATATGGCAGAAGTTGTTCTAAAGCTGCTCTTCTTTGTTCTTCAGTTTTTGAAACGATCATGGTTCTCATCTTGTTTATTCTTTCTGACCCAAAGAACATGTGTTCCGTTCTACATAATCCAATTCCTTGAGCGCCAAACTCTCTTGCGACTTTTGCATCTCTTGGAATATCTGCGTTAGCTCTAACCCCTAAAACTGAAACTTCATCCGCGTACTCAAGCAATACTGAAATATCACCTGCTAACCCTTCCGGTCTAACCGTTTTGACCTTTCCAGCGTAAACTTTTCCTTCATTTCCATCGATGGAAATCCAATCGCCTTCCTTTAATTCTACTCCATTAGATTTTATAACTTTATTTTTTAAATCGATGACTATATCTTCTGCTCCAACAACAGCTGTTTTACCCATTCCTCTAGCAACAACGGCAGCATGAGAAGTCATTCCTCCACGTGAAGTTAATATTCCTTCTGCAACGTTCATACCTCCAACATCTTCTGGGGATGTTTCGGGTCTAGCAAGAATTACTTTTTCACCATCTTTTGCCATCTTTTCGGCATCGTCTGCACTAAAAACAATCTTTCCCGTAGCCGCACCAGGAGATGCAGGTAATCCTTTCCCAATATATTGGGCATTTTTTAATTCTTCAGTATCGAAAATGGGATGTAATAACTTTTCTATATCTGAGGGTTTGACTCGCATCACTGCTTCTTCTTTGCTTATGAGACCTTCTTTTACCATATCTACAGCAATTTTAACAGCGGCAGCAGCGGTTCTCTTTCCGCTTCTTGTTTGAAGTAGATATAATTGTCCTCTTTCAACTGTAAATTCAATGTCTTGCATATCCCTAAAATGTGTTTCCAATTTATCCATAACCTCAAGTAATTGGTTATATACTTTAGGATTAATATTCTTCAACTCATCCAAACTTTTTGGAGTTCTTATACCAGCAACGACATCTTCACCTTGTGCGTTAGTAAGAAATTCACCGTAATATTTCTTTTCACCAGTGTTTGGATCTCGTGTGAAAGCAACACCTGTACCACTGTCTTCTCCCATGTTGCCAAAAACCATTGCAACTACATTAACAGCGGTTCCTAAAAGCCCTTGCTTATCCATTTCATTAATTTGTCTATACTTTATTGCCCTTGGATTGTTCCAACTTCCAAAAACCGCTTCAATAGATATCCAAAGCTGTTTCATAGGATCTTGAGGGAACTCTTTTCCTTCTTCCTTATACAATTTTTTGTATAATTCAACAACTTTTTTAAGATCATTTGCATCTAATTCTAAATCTTGTTTTACGCCTTTTTTGTTTTTTACTTCATTAAGAGCTTCTTCGAATTTTTCATGGGGTATACCTAGTGCAACATCCCCGAACATTTGTATAAATCTTCGGTAAGAATCCCAAGCAAATCTTTCATTGTTAGTTAACTTGGCTAATCCCTCGACGGATTCATCGTTAAGGCCTAAATTCAATATGGTATCCATCATTCCGGGCATAGAAATGGCGGCACCAGACCTTACTGAGACCAAAAGAGGATTTTTGTTGTCGCCGAATTTTTTGCTTGTAACATTTTCAAGCTCCCTCATGGCTTCTTCAACAGTTGGTGCAAGATCTTCTGGGAATTTTCTGTTGTTATCCCAGTAATATTTACATACTTCTGTTGAAATAGTAAAACCTGGAGGTACAGGCAAGCCTAAAGATGCCATCTCTGCTAAATTAGCACCTTTTCCACCAAGAATGTCTTTCATTTTCGAGTTGCCTTCTACACGGTTTTTATTCCATACGTATACATACTTTTTTCCCATCTTTTTACCTCCTATTAGATTTTTTAAAATAACATAATTATAAAAAATTTA
Source organism: Petrotoga olearia DSM 13574 (assembly GCF_002895525.1). Classification (GTDB taxonomy): domain Bacteria; phylum Thermotogota; class Thermotogae; order Petrotogales; family Petrotogaceae; genus Petrotoga; species Petrotoga olearia. Next base: position 53,260 of record NZ_AZRL01000003.1, on the reverse strand, counting down.
TGTTGATTAAATCAACATCTTTTATTCAATTATATTCTAATTACTTTTTTTCTATTTCTCATTTAAGTAAAATCTAACATACAATTTTAATAATTAAAATGACTCTTCTCTTACTAATTTAAAATTCATAGGCTTGTTTGAATCGTCTATTAAAAGATAGGAAATCAACTTTTTTTTGATGAATTCATTTCTATTTATTCCAAAATTTCGATTTACCATGAATTTCCATGTACCCGTATTAATATAAACTTCTTTCGACCCTCCGTTTTTTATGACATTGAAAGAAGCTCTGTGGTTATGACCCATGACTATTCCCTTTATTTCCCCTTGGGCAAAAGAAATATCTTGATCATAAAACCCAATAAGATATTCTTTTGGTATATAAAAATTTTTGTTCAAAAGCTCTTCTGCATTCATTAAAAGAGAATTTGAATTTCTCATACTTCTGAAGAACATTCCTATCCTGACTATAGCTTCACCTAATTTCATGCCCCCTAAGTTATTTACAAATATATTGGATAGAATATTTACGCCCGGAAAGTTTATTTTCAACCATTTTTTCACCTGAGGAGTTTTAATTAGTTCTGTAAAAATTTCAATCCATTTGCTTTTTAAATTGTAGTTTAAATCATATTTTTCCTTTATAATATCCAGCCACTTGAAAACATCCAACTGAGGATAAATATTTTGATAATCTGAAAAAAGCTCTGGAGGTAGAATTTCCCCGGCAATTTTCCCAAAATTATAGTTCATGTATTTGTTCATGTACTCGGTAAAGGGTGGAATAAGGTTTCCATCTTTATCTTTGCTTAATCTGTTGACTATATCAAACTGATTACCGTGTATAACAAATAATCTTACATTTGGATCATAATAATAGGGTAAAATTTCACAATTTTCAAATGTTTCTTTGATTTTTTCTTTTATTTTTTGATTTAAAAGGATATAATAATCATGATTACCTGCAATATAATAAATTTTATATTTTTTTGAAAATTTTCGGAACTCTTCGATCAGCTTTTCATGGCTGGCAAATATTGCATCTATTAAAGACGGATCAAATTTTTCTGCATATTCAGAAGCTGTATCCATTATGAGACCATCATTGACTAAGTTAGATAACTCGAAAAAATCTCCAACGATAAATAATTCATTGTTTTCTTCTTCAAAATCATGCAGTAACTTGATTAGTCTGTTGTCGTATATAAAGTCATCGGATTCGTTACCTAAACCGATGTGTAAATCACTAAGAAAAACCTTCATTTGGAGTCCTCCAACAGATTTTTTCAGAATTCCGAAAGTAATTATAACACATACATTTTCCTCTTTTTATAAGATTTATTAAAAATATATGAATATCAAATTGGACTTGCATAATAATTAAAAGTATGGTTGTATTGGGTTTGGATGTTTGGGGACACGCTTATTATTTAAAATATCAAAATAGGAGACCTGAATACATACAAGCTTGGTGGAACATAGTTAATTGGGAAGAAGTTAACAAAAGATATGAAATGTTAATACGATAAATAACAGTCAAAGAAAAGGTCTCGGTTGCATATACAACCGAGATTTCTTATTTCACTTTTGAGAATTTTCAAAAAGTTTTGTTTTTTGTAAACCGAACAACACTATGTATGCAACGAGAATTCCTAGAGAAAATTGTAAAACATTCCAAGGTACCTCAAAAATAGGCATCACCCAATTACCAACTATAATTCTACCTGCAAAAAAATACCCTATAACCATCCATAGACCGGCTATCATACTTCCCATCAAATTACCTAGTCTGAAAAGTGTTGAACCCTTTCCTCTAAGGAACAACGAAATTAGTATTAAGGCTATTGGTATTGCTAAAAGAATAATGTTGATTAATCCCCTAGCGTTTAATAAAAAATTTTCTAACTCTTCTATATTTTCGTATCCTAATTCATTCATTAGATTGTTAGTCAAAGGAGATGTCGATAAATTCCCTATCAAGTTTTTTAAGAATAAAGAAAGAGTTAAAGAAAAAGCTAACCATATACCTATACTTGAGAGAAAGATAGTAAGTTCTTTTTTCCCTGAATATTTATTTCTATAACTATCAGAAACTAAACCAACTAAAGCCCCCATGATGGACTTTATAATCAGAGAAGGTATAGCCCAAAAAGCATAACCTCCAACCACATCTGCCAGAGCAGAACCTAGTCCTCCAGCTAAGGCTCCAACCTTGCTACCAAACAAAATTGCTGAGATGAATATCATGCTATCGCCTAGATGTACGTAACCCCTTGTGAAAGGCACAGGAACTTTTATAGCAAAGGTTAAAACGAAAACTAAGGCTATCATTATACCAGAAATTACAACATCTTTCGTCTTCAATATGAATCCCTCCTCTGAATAAGAAATCAAAAAAATGACTAAAAGCCGTATTTCTCCATTAATTATACAACATCACTTTTTTGATTACAACAGTTCAAATATATCTTTCATTAATAAGAAAATATTTTCTATGAAATTTTTTTCATTATTTGAATAATTGCCAATAAAAAGCTCTAATCATTTATAATCGTCTCTGGCGAGCTTTGACTTTTTAGTTTTATTAAATTATAATAAGTACTGTCCAAAAATAAATTGAAGCTTTATCCTTATGGTTGGAGAACAGGATCTAAGGGGACCACAGATCTCTTCCTAAAAAGGGTGGACTGCGGGGCGAAGGGAAGCAAGTTTCAGAAAATATTAAAAATGAGAATGAGGAGGGGAAGATATGAAAATATCTCAAAGAGTTTTAAATACACAATTTTCTCCTATTAGAAAGTTAGTTCCTTACGCAGAAAGGGCAAAGGAAAAAGGTAAAAAAGTTTACCTTTTAAACATAGGTCAACCAGATATTGAAACACCTAAGGCATTCTTCGAAGGGATAAAAAAGTATTCATCCAAAGTAGTTTATTACAGCCATTCTGCGGGTCTATTAGAGTTACGTGAGGCTTTTTCCTATTATTATAAGTTATGGGATATAGACTTTGATCCCCAAGAATTGCTTGTCACTACAGGGGGAAGCGAGGCAGCAATTTTCGCTTTGGCATCCGTCGCTGACCCGGGAGATGAAGTGATGGTTATAGAGCCTTTTTATGCTAATTATAAAGGTTTTGCAGAGATGTTAAATGTAAAACTTTGTCCGGTAAGAGCGGATCCAGAAACCGGTTATGCTGTCCCGAGTAAAAAAGAGTTCGAAAAGGCTTACAACGAAAAGGTAAGAGCAATAATCTTTTCAAATCCTTCAAATCCCACTGGAGCTGTGTACAGTTACGATGAAGTAAAAAGAATTGTTGACTTTGCAAAAGAAAAAGACTTATTCATAATATCGGATGAGGTATACAAAGAATTCACATTTGATGGGGCTAAACATGTATCCATAATGAATTTTGAAGACAAAGACAGATTCATTTTAATCGACAGCGTATCGAAAAGATACAGCGCTTGTGGTGCAAGAATAGGAGTTTTTGCTACTAAAAACAAGAAACTTTTAGAGCAAGTCATGAAATTTGCTCAATCCCGATTAGCTCCACCTTTAATGGCACAATTTGGTGTTTTAGGTATGCTCAGGGATTTGGGGAAAGATTATTATGAAGGAGTTGCTTTAGAGTATCAAAAAAGAAGGGATGCTGCATACGAAGAGATAAAAAAGATTGAAGGAGCCATTTGTAAAAAACCTCATGGTTCATTTTATCTCTCTGTTAAACTACCAATCGATGATTCTGAGGAGTTCATCAAGTGGATGCTTACCGATTTTGATGTGAATGGAGAAACTGTGATGGTTTCACCGTTGTCAGGCTTTTACGCCACACCTAACGCTGGTAAGCAAGAAATAAGAATCGCTTATGTATTAAGCAGCGAGGAGTTAAGAAAGGCTTGTAATATCCTAAAAGAAGCTGTGGAAGCATACAATAAGATAAAATAATTGTTAGATGATATCAAAGGCGCCGTGAATTGACACGGCGCCTTCGAGTCAATTTTTTGAATTTTTGTTGGTTGGTTCTTTAGCAGCTTTGGTGGATGAAGGTTTAACGTATTTTTTGTTTTCTGGCTTTTGCTTTGTGAAAAATATTGCCAAAGATAATCCAACAAGGTTGGCAATAAAAATAACGCTTAAAATCATTGAAGAGTATATAACGATAGACAAAGCAGAAAGCACACTAAGTAATATGATCGAAACCGTCATACCGTACTTTTTGTTAAATAGGAGCAAAAAATAAAAGAATATTAAAGCTGCAATCAAAGCGATGAATAAACCTATAAAAAGAAAGGTTAAAAAATCCGAAAAATTAAAATACTCAAAAAGCCTTTGGTTGGCACTTTCAAGATAAAACAAGTAGATGGAAAGTCCTGCTACCACAATACTTCCAATAATTGCTATGCTTCTTAAAAAAGCTTTCAAGTTATTCATTTTATCCCCTCCTCTGTGGTTGAAATGACTTCTCTAATATTTTCTTCTTGTTTTTGTGGCTTTTGATTTGAATGTGTAAACTTTCTATACAGGTTTTCTATCAGTATTATAACTAACAAAATCAAAAGAGAAACTAAAAAGCCGTTAATCGTTCGTAGAACGCTTAAATTCAAAGGTGTGTGTATATGTAAAAAAGTGTCAAGTATCGATACTGGTAATAGAGCCTTAAAAAAGTCCCATATAAATTTCCTTCCCGAAAGAGGAGTTATGTAATAAAACAAATACGAAATAAGTTCTTTTGTTCGGGGTCTGGCTATAAGGGCCCTCTCTAATGCATCCCTAGCCCTTCTTTCAAAATTTGTAACAAAAGCCCAATTTGAGCTTCTTACTATGTATATAACCCCAGCAAATGCAGCAAAAATAAGTAATAAAACATCTGACTTGTTAAATTTAAACTCTTTGATCTTCTTGAAGGATTCTACAATATTAAATTTACTAAATCTAAAACCGGTAAAATCCATAAACGCTTTTAACAGTACTAACAAAGGCAAAACTAAAAGTAGGACTTTGACCCCTCTAACGTTATTAAGCTTGAAGATAAATAAAGAGTTGTAAGCGCTCATATACACTAAAACTCCAAACAATAAAGCGTATCCAATTATTTTTAGAAGATTATTTTTAGAAATCCTAAAAAAGATGATGATTGAAAACAAAGTTGCTGCCAACGTGAAAGACCAATTGTATAAAAAGAAAAAAGCTAAAATATATAAGATAGAAAAAAGGGGTATATATACAAATAAATTCATTGTGATGAGCCCAAAACCTACCCATGGAACGACAACCGTGGGAGAATAGTACTTAATTGAATCGATTGTAACGGGGGTTCCTAAATCTTTTTGAACTAATTTTATTAGATCTGTGGTTCTTGGATGATCGGGAAATAAGAAGTATCTTATCTTTCTTTCTTTCAAAGCTCTATGAAATCTTTGGACTATCATTTGATCGTCAAATTTATCTATTTCTCCAGGTTTGATGTAATGAACATATCTCATATTAGTTAGAATATCTTTATCTAACTTATCTTTTATTTCCGTAAAATACTTATCAAAATCAGAAAATTCGATGACTAGTACGTAATCGTATCGATTTGATAATGCTCTTAAAAAAGATTGATCTTCTTCAAAACCTTGAGATTCAAAATCTTTTAATATGGCATAATTGTTATATACTATGAAATTGTAGCCATTCTCCTCTACAGAATTCAGTTGATCTTCTGTAGGCAATATAGAATAATTTTTAGAATTTTGATGATCAATATAAAAAGCATAAAAGAAGAAAATCAAAGAGCTGAATAAGGTAATAAAAATTATGGGCTTTCTTATTTTGTTCATTATAGATCCCCTCAATTCCTCTTTGTGCCTTTCTCCAATTTGTCCAATACAATTTGAAGATCTTCACTCAGCGGTGCAGAAAAATCGTAATGTTGATTATTATAATCAAAAGAAATCTTACTAGCATGAAGAAAAATTCTTTTTAAACCATAATTTTTTCTTAAAAGTTTGTTCCGCTTTTTATCTCCGTGATTATCATCCCCAGCAATGGGAAAACCTAAATCAGCGAATTGCACTCTTATTTGATGTTTTCTGCCTGTGTATAATTCAATCTCTACCAAAGAGTATATATCCCCAAATGAATCGAATTTTTTCTTAAGATCATATTTTAACTGGGCTGCTTTGCCATAAACGGTAGAAACTAATTCTCCGCTTTTTTTATTTAAATTCCCTACTAATAAAGTTAAATAATATTTTTTTGTTTCTCTACTTTTGATTAACTGCGTTAATTCACGAGCTGTTTGCTTATTTTTTGCTACAACCATCACCCCGGACGTTAATTTGTCTAAACGATGTACTAAGTGAGGCTCGAATTCACCTCGTGAGTAGTGCATTACTCCCTCGATTATCGTTGCCATTTCTTCTTTAGATCCAGGGTGTACAGAAACTTTAGCTGGTTTGTTGATAACCAGAAGATCTTTATCTTCATAGATTATATCAAAAGAGACTGGTCTTGCCTTTAAAGAAGGTTGAGCAGGTCTGGATAGTTCTTCTAATTTATCTTCATCCAGAATAATTTTGACGATATCTCCCATTTCTAAAATATAATTATTCTTTTTGACCCTCTTTTCATTGACTTTAACAAAACCTTTTCTTATTAAACTGTAAATAGCTCCCAACTTTATTTCGGGATAATTTTTTCTTATGAACGTGTCTAACCTAGAATAATAATTTTTTTCATTGACTGTTGTTTCTTTTTCCAACCTTAAATGAGCCTCCCTTAAATTAACCACCAAAATTCATTCGCTTATTTATTATATCATCTTTTTGTTTTTTCTTGTGAAAAAACAAGCTAAAAGTTCCAAAAATCGAAGTTATTTTCCACTTCCGGCTGTTAATCCTCTAACCAATGTAGAAGTATTATGATTGAAAACAAAAACTCGGCTAAATAATCTTTAGCCGAGGTGTGAAAGATAAAAATTAACCATAAAATTTTTCTGTAAGAATTGTTGATATCTTTTCTAAAAGGTTAAACTCATGAGCTAATTGAAGAATAGTGTATCTATTTCTGATTTCTCTGGCATGTATAATACTATCTTGAAAGACGTCTTTTGGAATGCCTAATTCTTTTGGGCTATAGATAGAACCTACCTTTTTGTGAATTGAAATTAAGTACTCAGGATCTGGAGGTGTCAATTCTTTTGGAAGTTTATCTTTCATTAATTGATAGATCATCGAAACAACAACCGTTCCTACTCCAACAGAATTTCCATGTAAAGGGTGAGATATATTTTTTGATATTGCATTCATTTCCCAATAATGAGCTAGGTGATGTTCCGCCCCCGATGCAGGTCTAGAGTAACCTACAAATCCTATGGCTATTCCAGAGATAATTAACGCTTCCATTATTTGTCTAGTGACTTCTTCGCTTCTTTGACTTATTTTTTCTGCATTTTTCACGCAAATATCCCTTGCTTTTTCTACAAATTCAACGGTTTTTTCACAATAATATTCGTTGTTGATCAATTTAGAAAGTTTCCAATCCGTCAAAGAAGTAAACTTTCCAAGAATGTCTCCAAACCCTGCATGAATCATTTCTAAAGGTGCATTTCTTAGAACTTGTGTATCTGCCAAAATTGCTTTTGCATAAGTTGCTTCATACGTTCTTTTAAAACCTTCTACAATTAAAGGTGAAACCATTGAAGCATAGCCGTCCATTGAAGGAGCAGTTGTGAAGATTAAATACGGAATATTAAGTTTGTAACTTAAAAATCTACAAAGATCGTTTATAGTTCCAGAACCAACGCCAATTATTAACGATGTATTCTTAGGGACTTCTATCAATAATCTTCCGACGCTTTTTTCATTTGGAATCAAATGATCTTCGTTTTGAAAAATAAACTCAGTTATTTGATAATTTTCTCTTTTTAAGATTTCATTTAGTTTTTGCCCACAACTCTTATAGGTGTTTTTATCAGCCACAACAAATAAATTATCAGAGTCAATAATATCCATAAAACTATTTTTATCGTTCAAAATATTACTTTTTACAATTATTTTTTCAATATCTACTTTATGAGTCTTTCCACATTCACATTTGAAATTCAAACCAGCCATTTGTTCTATTTTAAGATTTAAAAGGTTAACCATCTTTTTTCCTCACTTTTTTTGAATAAGGCTATTTCTTTCTATGAACTCAGCTTTTTCAACAATTTTTTCTGGTTTTCCATTGTTGTTTTCCTCGATCATTTTAAGCAGCATTTGAGCTGCTTTTTCACCGAATTGCTGTTTTGGATGCCTAAAAGTAGAAATTTCAAGGGCTTGTGCAAAGTCTGCATCATCAAAACCTATTAACGAAATATCGTCTGGTATATCAAGATTCAGCTTTTTTGCAGCCATTATCACTTGCATAGCTACTAAATCGTTTGAGCAAAAAATTGCCGTGGGTATATTATTTTTTGGAAGGCTCAAAAGCGACATGATTAAATTAAAAACTTCATCGGATGTTTCTTGACCGTGAAAAGGCAATTCGTATAGCAATATTTGCTTATGTTCTTTTATTGTGTCTATAAAACCATTAGCTCTTTCATTTGCAGCCTTATGAACGGCTTTGTATATCACAGCGACCCTTTTGTGCCCTAATTTGATAAATTTCTTTGCAGCAAAAGATCCACAGTCGTAATCATTCAGAACCAACGTCCCAGCATGTTGAATATTGAGATCACTATTTATAATTACAGTTGGAATTTGTTCGCTTATTTCTTTTAGAAGAGTCACATTGGCTTGTTTAGTGGCACTTACCACTGGATCCACTATCATACCTTTTAATCCAAGATCCATCCACCTTTCTAAGGTCTCCCTTTCTACAACAGGATCGTTTTTTGCGTTACCTATAAAAGATTTACATTTAGTATTTTTTAATATTTCTTCTGCTCCCATGACTATAAAAGGAAATATGTAGTCAGTTAAAGATTGAGTTAAAATACCTATGTTTTCTTTATCTTTTTTCATAGATTTAACGTAAGTTCCACTACCTCTTCTAGTAACCAAATACCCTTCTTTTTCCAAATCATAGATAGCTTTTCTAACTGTCTGTCTACTGACGGAAAAAAATTCAGCCAATTTATTTTCAGATAGAATCCTATCTCCTTTTTTTAAATCTCCACTCTTTAATTGGTCAAGGATGTAATCTTTTATGATAGATTGTTTGGTCTTTTTCACTGCCAAAACTCCTCCGTTGTTTTTTGTTATAACTAGTATAATATATTTTATTTAAAAATTACTATAATTTTGGAAAGTTTTCACTTCCTTATCCATACAACCATTGATCCTTCTTCTCTATTTGCCCAGGCAAAATATGGAATTAGATTAACATCGATTTTCTTTTTTCCTACTTTTATTCTTCGGGCTCGTGAGTACAATCTTCCCTCCCAATTTCGTAAATCCTCAGCGTATCCTTTTGCTTTTAATTTTATCACTCTTTTCGAATTTATTTGATAATTTTCTGGTTCGATTTTTTCATTTAAATCGATTCTATAATTCCACACATCTCCTTCTTTGTTATCTGCTTTTTCAATACAATAAACCATAGGTCCTCTTTTCAAAGCTACCTTGTCTAAGTTTTCCCTCACAAATGGGTGACTTTCTACAAATTTTATGTCCATTGGTAAATTTAAAATTATTTCATGGGTAACATTCCAAGGTTTGAATATTTTCAAAAAGCCTTTCTCTAAGTGCTTGTTTAATTTTTCTCCATCCACAGTTACATCAGCAACATTCGCCCATGAAGGAATTCTTAAAAATAAAGTAAATGGTTCAATAATTTCTGTAGAAAGTATTATCTTTATTTTCCCATTCCAAGGATAATCTGTTTCTTGTGTAATTTTGACTTCTTTTCCTTTGTAATTAATATTTGCTTGACTGTTTTCGTAGAAGTTTATGTATATTCCTTCATCAGAAGTTGCATAAATATAACCTGGAAAAGATGTTAATGTTCTTGCTATATTTGGAGGACAACATGCACATTCATACCAAGGTTGTCTTCTCTTTTCTCCTCTATCTTCTAAAGGATTCACATAGAAATAATTTTTGCCATCTATGGATATTCCTGAAAGTAAACCGTTGTACAAAACTAGCTCCATTAGATCTGCATATTTAGCATCACCTGTAGCTAAGAACATTCTATAATTCCACATATACGAGGCTATTGCAGCACATGTTTCTGTATATGCTCTTCTATTAGGCAATTCATAATCTTCGCCAAAAGATTCACCTTCATATCGAGAGCCGGCTCCTCCCGTAATGTACATCTTTTTTGTTACCAAGTTATCCCAAAGTTTTTCTAAGGTAGAGAAAATTTCTTTATCTCCTGTTTCCAAGTAAATATCCGTTGCACCGGTGCAGAGGTACAACATCCTAACTGCATGACCCGTCATTTCTTCTAATTCTTTAAAAGGTTTGTGATCAATGTAATATTCTGGGTTGAAAAAGCGATAAGTACTCGCATACCCATTCCCTCTTTCTTCTAAAAAATATTTCGCAAGGTTTAAATATTTTTGGTTCTTTGTTTCACGATACAACTCAACAAGAGCCATTTCTATTTCGGGATGCCCTGGTGCACCACGTTTTTTATCTAGGCCGAAGGTGTCTACAATTAAATCTGCAAATTTAACAGCTACTTCAAATAGTGTATCCTCACTTGTAACCCTTTTATGAGCTATCGCTGCTTGAATCAAATGCCCGACACAATAAAGTTCATGTTTTGTTGCGAGGTCTGTCCATCTCTCTTTTTTTCTTTCAAACATAAAATAAGTGTTCAAATAGCCATCATCTTCTTGAGCGCTTTTTACTTCTTTGATTGTGTTATCGATCTTTTCTTTTAAATCGTCGTCGTTGGTGAACAACCAAGCATAAGAAGCAGCTTCAAGCCATTTATACACATCTGAATCATTAAAAACTAATCCTTTAAAAGAACCTTCTTTTTTACCCGAAGTTATTCTAAAGTTATCTATTCTACCGGTACTTTCTAATAATTCATACTGCGAAGGAATGGTAACATTCAACATTGTTTCCAAATAATCGTTAATGAACCCCTTTATTTTTACTGAACTTATGGAACAAGGCGTTAATTTATTCTTTGATGAATCTGTAAAATTTATTATCTTTGTGTTACCCATATTTTCACCTCATTAAAACAAGATACTCGTTGAATTTAATATGAAATACAATAAGAAAAATTGGTTCTCTTGAGAAAATAGTGGTTAATTAAACTTGTGTTAAACTAAGTTTATCAACGACAATAAAGAAAGTAAATCCTCTTGTTCTTATCGGTCTTCCTTCATTGTATATTGCGTTAAACTGGAGTTGTGAAATAAGAACTCTCTTTACTGCTAGTAATTGGAATAAATTTCAAACCAGAAAAGAGAAATTTTTATTTTATTTTATTAAACTTTTCTAAGACTGCATCTAAAATATCTTTACTTTTATTAATAATATTTTTATCTATTTGATTAAATGGAAAAATTGCTGTTGGATTTAATTCTACCCCTCTGTATACCATAAGCAATTTGAATAAATAGGAAAAATTACTATCCATATTATATAAAGGCATTAATTCTTGAATTAATGATTGATAATTAATAGATTTGTCAAAATCCCCTTCATTGGCTGCTTTCACTAATTCACTCCATATCTCTGGCACGATGTTACTTAATGCGGAAATACATCCTTTTCCACCCGCAGCAATATTGTATAAGAATTGATCATCAAAACCAGAAAAAACATCGAAATTATCTTCTCTTGTTTCTAATATGCACAAATTAGTATGAACTGGTTCTGACACTGAATCTTTAAGGCCTATAATATTAGAGTTGTTATTTACTAATTTTTTTATTGTTTTGTGGTTTATAGAATATCCTGTTCTAGCTGGGAAGTTATAAAGATATACACTTCCATTTACAGATTTAGCAAGTTTATCATAATATATAAATATCTTTTCTTGATCTAAATTATAATAATAAGGACCAATAACAACAGCTCCTTTATAATTCAGATTCTTCACGTCATTTGATAATGTTACAGTTTCATCAAAACTCATACTTCCTGTTCCGGCATAAAGATCTATTCTTCCATCTACATATTCAGAATAAAATTTAAAAAACTCTTTTTTTTCTTGATAGCTTAATCTTGTAAATTCCCCAGCAGAGCCAAGAACCAATATACCATTTACACCACTCTCTATTAAAAAATCGATAATTCTTTCGTTTGCTTTGTAGTCTATTTCTTCATTATTGTTAAAAGCTGTAACTACAGGGGTAATTATCTCATAATTCATTTAATTTATACCTCCAAACATTCAATTTAAACTTTAAAATATTATACAGGTTTACATTAAAATGCACTTCTAGCTCTTCTCCAAAATCATAACTAAAACTTTAAGTGTATAGATTGCTTTGTAAAATTTCATTATTGATTTTATCACTCCATATATGCGCCCTTCATAGCTGAAGTAGCTCTCTCTGTATATTTTTTAAAAATTCCCCTTCTACTTGAATAATCAGGCTTTACCCAATATTCTTTTCTCTTTTCTAATATCTTTTGAATGTCCTTTTCTTCCATTTCTTGTCCATCAGTGCCAATGATATTTAATTTTCTATTATTAATATCTAATTCAATTAAATCGTTATCTTCAACAAAAGCAATTGGTCCACCTACCATTGCTTCCGGAGATACGTGCCCTACACACGGCCCTTTTGTCGCACCAGAAAATCTTCCATCAGTTATTAGTACTGTTGAGGATCTTAGTTTTGGATCATTCATAATGGCTTCAGTTGTCATAAACATTTCAGGCATTCCTGAACCTCTAGGTCCTTCATATCTGATAAAAAGAACGTCTCCAGCATCAACTGCTTTCTCCACTACAGCTTTATTACAATCTTCCTCACTGTTAAATACTCTAGCTTTTCCTACATGATACATCATGTCGTCTGAAACTGCCGAATATTTTATGACTGCACCTTCAGGAGCAATGTTTCCTTTTAATACAGCTACTGAACCGTACTCTTCACATTTATTTATAGGTGTAATGATTTCTTCTTTTTTCAGATTATAATTAAATAAATATCCTAAATTTCTATCGTAAAAACCAGACTCTTTAATATCTTTTAAGTTTTCACCCAATGTTTTTCCAGTCACTGTCAAAACATCCAGATTTAAATATTCCTTAAGTTCTTCTTGGACAGCTGGAATTCCCCCTGCAAACCATAAGGTTTCTGTTGGATACTTTCCGCTTGGAGCTATATTACACAAATGTGGTATAAATTTATTAATCTCATCAAATTCCTCCACTTCTAATTCCCAACCTAACTCGTGTGCAATGGCTGGAAGATGAATCATAGCATTCGTTGAACCTCCAATTGCCGCATGTACAATAATAGCATTTCTAAAAGCCTCAGGAGTTAAAATATCTCTTGCGGTAATGCCTTTCTCCATAAGTTCTATAATTTTTCTACCTGCTTGTCTTGATGTATGTAATATATCTATCATGGTAGAAGGAGATAAAGCCGTACGTGGTAAAGCTAAGCCTAATGCTTCTGCCATACATTGCATAGTGCTTGCAGTCCCCATAAATTGGCACGCACCACAAGAAGGGCATCCTGTCTTTTTATATTGCATGACCTCAAAATCATCAATTAATCCTTGTTTTTCTTTTAAGCTTATTTCTCCGGCCCTACCTGAAGTTGTCATATATGGACCTGGTCTCATTGATCCACCTGGAACAAAAATAGTTGGATAATCCAACCTAGCTGCTGCTATTAGATGAGCTGGAATAGGTTTGTCACAAGATGAAATTAAAATCATACCATCAAATGGATTTACATTACCATGTATCTCCACAATATCAGCAATTACTTCTCTGGATGCAAGTATATAGTTCATGCCATTGTGACCTTGAGCCCATCCATCACATATATCGGTGACATGGAAATCATATGGTCTGCCACCCTTCTCTATTATCCCTTGATTTACTTGATCTGTTAATTTATTAAGATGGGTACTCCCAGGATGAGATTCGCCAAATGTATCTTCAACTAAAATATATGGCTTCTCTAGATCATATTCATCCCACCCTATACCCATACGTAAAGCATCACTTTGGGCCCATATTTTTCTTACTTTTCTTGCCTTTTGCTTTTCGTAATATGTGGCCATGAACTTCCTCCTTATTTCTCGATTTTCAAAGAGTATTTTGGATAATTATCCAGCGTTTTAGTTCCTTTTCTTCTTGCCTTAGCTTACTTTACCATCGTTAATCGTTGCTTTTGCCTATTTCTGAAGTGGGTATTCACCATTGTGCAAGGAGGTCATTAATTCATTTACTTCTTTAATCTAATAACGTTCCAAGAAAGTGGTGATAATTCAGCTTTTACTTTTCCTCCTTCATTTCTGGCGTTTCCATTGTTGTGAGGTTTAACGTTGTCTGGATTATCTTCTGTATTTACAGCTTTAAGATCATTGTTTTCTAAAATTATGTGCTCTATCACAGAATAATTTTCAAATCCTTTTAATTCACAATCAAACTCCATCTTATCTTGTGCCCTATTTACTGCAAATATCGTTAATTCGCTTTTCTCTTCGTTAAAAACAGGAACAGCATCAACAAATGGAACACCTTTAAAATCTTTAGTGTCATATGTTTCAGCTGAAATGACTGGTTGTAAAACAGTGCCTCTTCCAAAGTTAGAGGCATGCATGAATGGATAGAATATCGTTTGCCTCCATGCACCTCCACCTTTTCTTGTCATAATAGGGGCAATTACATTTACCAACTGTGCTAAACAAGCTATCTTAACCCTATCAGCATGTTTTAGGAGCGTAATTAGCATTAAACCTACCAACAAGGCATCTTCAAAAGTGTATACATCTTCCAGTAATGGTGGAGCAATTTGCCAGGGTTCAACTTTCTCATCTTCTTTTCTTGAATGAAACCAGACGTTCCATTCATCAAATGATATATAAATTGTTTTGTTAGTTTTCTTACGACCTTTTACATAATCACATGCAGCTACAGCTGATTCTATATATGAATCCATATTAATAGACTTTGCTAAGAAGTTTTCTATGTTATTTTCATAATTGTCGTAGTAGGCATGCAAAGAAATAAAATCAACATAATCGTAAGTATGCTCGAGTACAGTTGCTTCCCATTCACCAAAAGTTGGAATGTGCCATCCTGAGCTTCCAGAAGCAACCAAACTCAAATTTGGATCAACTAATTTCATCACTTTAGCGGTTTCTTCTGCCAGTCTGGCGTATTCTAATGCCGTTTTGTGTCCAATTTGCCATGGCCCATCCATTTCATTCCCTAAACACCATACTTTTATGTTGTGTGGATCATTGTAACCATGTTGTTTTCTTAAATCACTGTAATAACTTCCTTCAGGGGAGTTGCAATACTCAACAAAATTTCTAGCTTCATCTATTCCTCTGGTACCTAAATTAATTGACATCATAGGTTCTGTATTAACTAACTTGCACCATTCTATAAACTCGTTGGTACCAAATTCGTTTGGTTCTAAGGAGCGCCAGGCTAATTCAAGTTTTTTAGGTCTTTTCTCTTTTGGACCTACACCATCCTCCCAGTTGTATCCTGAAACGAAGTTTCCTCCTGGATACCTAACAATAGAAACGTTTAATTCTTTGACCAAATCTATTACATCTTTTCTGAACCCTTTTTCATCTGCTTTAGGATGACTAGGCTCATATATACCTGTATAAACAGCTCTACCAAGATGTTCTATAAAAGAACCAAAAAGTCTGTTATCTACCTTATCAATCACAAAGTTTTTGTCTATATGCATTTTTGCTTTTTTCATTTTAAATACCTCCGTTTTCAATGATTTTTATGCTTTTGAATTTAATTAGATAAATCAAATTATTTGAAGTTTTCATATAAAAAACATTTTACTTTTCTGCTTTTAATTGAATAATATCCAGGTTCTTTTTCTTTACAAATATCTGTAGCCTTCGGACATCTATTAACAAATTTACATCCTCTTTGTTGATACTCTGAGATGACAGTCATTCTTTGCTCTTCTGATTCTTCTAAGGTGATTTTTTTCTTGTCAGGATCGGGTTCGAGTACCGCTTCTTTCAAAAACTGAGTATAAGGATGTAAGGGCTTATCTAAAATTTCTTTTGCATTCCCTATTTCTACCAAATTACCTCTTAACATAACTCCCATCCTATCACTTATATAATACGCCGTAGATAAATCATGAGTAATGTACAAAACACTTAAATTATGTTTTTCTTTTAGTTCTTTAAATAAATTGACTATAGAAATTCGTAAAGATGCATCTAGCATAGAAACCGGCTCATCAGCTACTAAAAGTAACGGATGAACAACTAAGGCTCTAGCTACTGCAATTCTTTGAAGTTGTCCACCGGAAAATTCATGTGGATATTTTCCTTTAACTGTTTTATAATCTAAGCCAACATTTTTTAAAGATTCATTTATAAGAGATTCTATTGCAGGCCTTTCCTTTGCTATATTAAAATTTTTGATCGTTTCATAAATAAAAAGATCTGTCTTTTTCATAGGATCAAATGAATCAAAAGGATCTTGAAATATTGGTTGGATATATTTCATAAACTCGGTAATTTCAAAGTTAGCTATATTTTTGCTATTTAAATAAATCTTTCCAAACTCCGGATAAATTATTTGAAGAAGAATATTTGCTAAAGTGCTTTTTCCGCTTCCACTTTCTCCCACTAATCCGAAAATCTCAGGAGGGTCTAAAGATATTTCTAAAGTAACGTCATCAACAGCTTTAAATTCTTCTTTAGTTAGGAGTATTCTTTGAGAAAAAATTTTTGTGACGTTTTGAATTGAAAGTTCTTTATTTTCTTTCATTTCTTTCACCCCTATCAATCAAATGACAAGAGATTTGATGTCCTGACGAAATTTCATTCATCTTCGGTGTTACTTTTTTACACAATTCAAAAGAATATGGGCAACGTGGATGAAATCGGCACCCTGAAGGTGGTGAAGTTAAGTCAGGAGGGCTTCCTGGTATTCCTCTTAATCCTCTTTTGTCTCCTATTTTTGGTAAAGAATCAATTAAAAGTTTGGTATAAGGATGTAAAGAATGTTTGAAAATATCCTGTGTTTTACCAATTTCAACAATATTTCCCGCGTACATAATAGCGATTTTCGTACAAAAATTCGCCATTACAGACATATCATGAGCTACTACTATAATAGTATTTTCACTTTCTTTTTGTATCTTTAATAGTAAGCGTAATACATCTAATTGCACACCTACATCCAGTGCAGAAGTAGGTTCATCTGCAATTATCAAATCAGGGTGAAATAAAGAAGCAGCTCCTATAATAACTCTTTGTTTCATTCCGCCAGATAATTGGTGAGGATAATATTCTAAAATATTTAAGGGTAGTCCAAGATGTTCTAGATGGGTACTTAATAATTTTTGATAATTTTTAAAACTCAAATCTTGTTTGTGAGCGGTCCACAAATTTTCAAAAAATTTCTTAATTTTTCTTACTGGGTTTAGTACGTTCATCGAAGCTTGGGGAATATAAGAAATTTTCTTCCACCAAAAAAGAGGAATATTATCAGTAGTTATATTTGCATTAGAATTTAAATTTTTGAAGTTATAAATAACCGACCCATTTTCCAAATAAAGCGGAGGTTCAATAGCACCATAGATTGTTTTCACCAACGTTGATTTTCCACAACCAGATTCACCTGCAATACCAATAATTTCATTATCTTCAACGGAAAGAGAGACATTTTCCACCGCTCTAGTTTTTTGGGTATTATGTATGTAATAAGCATTAATATTATTAATTTCTAACAATGTCATTTATTAATTTCCTCCTTGAACACGCATTCTTGGGTCTACATATTCGTTCATACTTATTGTTATAAGATACAAAGAAGTAAAAAGTACGATGGCTCCTATTATTGGTATAGCCAACCACCACCAAATACCAAGTATTAATGCCTGATGTTGATTTGCCCAATAAATCGTAGTACCAATAGTTGGAGTTTGAAGACTAGTTAACCCCAAAACAGATAAAGTTACTTCTAAACCTAGGGACCATATCATATTATTAATAAAAGTTGAAAAGAAAACAGGAGTCAAATGGGGAAAATATATCTTGAAAATAATATTAAGAGTCTTCATTCCAGAAAATTTTGCAGTATAAGTTAACTTTCTTTCTCTTAGACTTAATATTTGAGATCTGAACAATCTTGCATCCCAAGGCCATCCAAAAAGTCCTAAGACCACTGCTAATAAAAAGAACGGAAGTCTTCGAAAGACCATTGCAATTAATATCATAACAAGCAAAATAGGAAGAGTAATAAAACTGTCATTAATAATCATAAGGATATTATCAGTTTTTCCTCCTCTGTAACCAGAAACTGTTCCAAAAAGCAAAGCTATTATCCTTGAAATAGAAGCAGTTATTAAACCAAAAATTATGGAGTTACGAAAAGCATACGAGGTCATCCAGAAAAGATCTTGACCTTTAGAATTGGTACCAAAAATATAATCTCTGCTTGGTGGACGATTAACAGGAGCATAATACGTTGAAAAAGGATCTATCGGGCTAAAAAAAGAAAGCAAAGAGAAAAAAATTATGATAATCATTAAGATGAAACCAATTTTAAATCTTATGTCATTTTTTATTAAATTCACTAAATTCACAATTTCACCACCTTTTTATTTGACATATGTTATTCTAGGATCAATTAAAGGATATAATAGATCAACTATCAAGGTGCCCAAAGCGACAGCAACTATAGAAAAAATTGTAACTCCCATAATTAAATTGTAGTCTGATCTTAAAATTGCTTGATAAGCTAAGAATCCAATACCTGGGTAATTGAAAACAATTTCAACTATTAGCGTTCCGCTAAAAAGCATTCCTAATTGAAGAGCTAATCCGGTTATTTGAGGTAACATGGCATTTCTCAAAATATAATTTCTAAATATTTCTTTTTTATTGATAGCGGCAAATTTTGCATAAACTACATAATCTTCCTTAATAATATGGGAAACTAATGTTCTCATGCCTTGGAACCATCCTCCTATTCCTAGAATCAAAAGGGAAAGCGCTGGTAAAAAAGCGTGTTTAATTACAATAACGAAAAAACCCCAACTCAATTCTGGGATTGTACCAGGGGGGTATGCTCCACCTGAGGGAAAAATTGGTAAAATATAAGAAAAGAAAATTAAAAGGATTAAAGCTAGTATATAATGAGGAAAAGGTCTGAACCCATTAATTATAACTTCGATGCTTCTAGCCCACTTTTTATTGCGGTTACAGCCAACCACACCACCTATCCAGTTTCCAATCAGCCAAGATAAAATAGTTGTTGTACCTAAAAGTCCTATTGTCCAAGGTAACGCATTAAATATCAAATCAGTTACTGGTGTCGGGAAATAGGCAAAAGAAGGTCCCAGATCACCTTTTAAAAAGTTTCTCCAAAAATTAAAGTATTGTTGTAAAATATTTCCTTCTAATCCATAAGAGATTTCTAAACTTTTTCTTAAATGCTCCACAGCCTGAGGATCAGTGTACTGACCTTGACTCATAGCACGCCCAATAGCTTGTTCTACTGGACCAGTATCAGTAGATAGTCTAGGAAGTATAAAGATAAAAGATGTACTAATAAAAACAAGGATTAAAAATTGTAAAAGTCTTCTAACAATATAAGCGGCTAAATTTTTTTTCATTATTTATCCTCCTAAAACATATAAGTCTTTTCAAGGATAGCCTGCCTAAGAAAATCTTAGGCAGGCAAAAGTACTAAATTAATTCTATTTCCTACCTGTGGGTTGAAGTTTTGGGAACATATATTTGCTGTTTGCCCAGTTAGGGACAGGATTGGTGTAAGGATCTTCTGATGTAGGATAACCTGTCCAGTAATATCCATCACAAATTGTAAATACATTATATGACATGAGAGGTATTTCAGGCATATCCCGAACCATTAGTTTTAGAAAATCCAAGCCGATAGATATGCTTTCTTCATAATCAAAAAAGTCAGATTTTATGAGATCTTCTATTATTTTGTCCAATTCGTCGCTTTTATATCTAATATAATTAGAACCTGCCGAGACCTCTCCACTCTCTCTGTAAAAATCAGAATGCCATGTGCGGAGAAAGAAAGAAAGGTCTGGATGTCCTCCCCAAGTTTCTATGTTCCAAGCATACGCCACTTCAAAATTACCAGGGTTTAAATAATTTGGCCAAAGAATCGCAGTACCAACACCTTGAATTTGTGCATCAATTCCAAATCTTCTCCACTGTTCAGCAACTTTTTCTGCTCCTCTTGTCGCTATGGGTCTCCCTTCTGCTTCACAAATTATGTTGATTCTCCAGAGGTCACCATTTGGAAGTCTCCAACGTCCACGATTATCTTTTGTAAAGCCTTGACTTATAAGTAACTTTTCTGCTGTTTCAGGAGAATATTTCCACCATCCGTATCCTAAAGATTCTTTAATTTTCTCAGGATCATCAGGTACTTCATATCCGAATTGTTTCTGGGCTAAATCAGTAACCTGGAATGGTATTGTGTCATCATAGGGAAAGAACTTTTGACCATCCACTTCGATATAAAATTCTTTCAACCATTCTTCTAACGGGTCAAAATACCATTTTAAATGGTTACCAGTAGGTGGAACAGCAATTGGTGAAATAGTTGCAGCTCCATTGTAAGAAGCCAAAGCAATTTCTGGCATATTCAAACTGAGTGTAAGAGCCCATCTAACTTCGGGTATGTTGTAAGGGTATTTTTCGTGGTTGAGTAGCAAAGAAATAAGGGTCGGATCTGGATGCGCCCAAGGGAATTCTTCGAACCAAGTCACAGAGTAAGGATTATTTTGTATTAACGATATAGCAGCTTCTGGTGCCAAATCGTGAACAATATCTAGTTCATGTTTCATTTGGTCTAAAAATCTACGCTCTTGTGATAGTCCAATATATAAAACATAATTTGGGCCTGGTTCTCCGTATAATTTACCTAAGGTACTTCTCTCCCAGTCATCTCGTTTTTTCCACAAATTCCAGTATCCGTTTGGATCATAAGATTCCAAAACGTAAGGGCCTAAACTAACAGGGGGATTAAATTTATAAGCTTCTGGATTTTCAACTTTTTCAAAAATATGTTTAGGCATTATGTAGCAACCAGACCACCTTACAGTAAATGTAGCATGCATCCTAGAATTTGGTTGTTTTAATTTCAACACAACTGTGTAGTCATCAGTTTTGTAAGCTTGGTCGACATATATTTCAAAGTTTGCTCCCCAGGCCATTGTAGGATGGGCTTTTAAAGTTTCGACTGTAAAGACAACATCATCCGCCGTAAATTCTACTCCATCGCTCCAATAGATTCCTTCTCTCAGTTTAATGGTCATCATAGTATAATCATCATTATAAATAGGTGGTTCAGCTGCTAAGGAATTTAACCAAGGATCTCCTTCTATACCGGCATCTGGGTCTATATACCATAATGCATCCATAGAAATCTGTTGTAACCCTCGCGACCATGAGGGAGAACCAGGAGCCCAAATATTGAAATTATCTGGATCTGTGGCTCTTCCGTCAGGATTTTCAATAATAATTATTTCATTGCGTGGTATCCCTGACATATACTCTGTTTGGGCAAAAAGAAAAGAACTTAAAATCAGCGCTACTGTTAAAACAAACAAACCTTTCTTTAACATAATTTTCTCCACCTCCATGAAGTTTTTGAAATTCCTTCATACCCTTACATACTCAATTCCGACCATTTTTGCAAACAGTTCCCACCTCCTTGTAATATCTCCGATGTTAAAGCATTGGTGATGAGTTCCTCCGTTTTTGAGCCAGTTAGTCATCGCATTTCTTACTCCTGTATCTGGCTTGAAATGAAAATACGGCATTTCAACATTCGAATAATTCTCACTGTCTATAACTTCGCCTTTTGAAACAACTAACCTGAAATTTCCTTCGCTTAAGGGGGCTAAGGAAGTTATGGTTCCTTCACCTGGCTGCACGTTGAATACAACTGTTGGTGGATTGTTTAAATCTCCTATACCTAAAAATCTGTCTATGAGTTTTATTGGTTTATCTTTTCTTGCTACTTTCCAATTACCTTCTCCCATATGGCTCATAAAAACGGAGTCTCTTTCAAAATCCATAGCATACATCTCTGTGAAATGTCCGTTAGTGCCTAAGATATGTCCTATTTTTACAACCGCAGCTCCAAGTGCATCCCCTTCTGCTCCATATCCATATCCTTTTGCCATTAAATTAGAGGCGGCCATTAACGGTAACTGTTCGAACCTTCCGTCATCTTTTACGGAATCGAAGTAGATACTGTATCCATCGTAGCTGTTATCTTCAAGGAACTTTTCAATGGCAACCTGAAATTTTGCTGCAAAGTCGTGTTGGTCTTCTTTTAGATTAGGATCAATTTCAAAGTTCTTTGCGTTTTCTGCTTTAACATCTTCGATCTCTTTCTTTGTTACTTTTTCAAAGTAAGAATATATCTTCCCCATGCTTTCGTCTACTATTTCAACTCCAAGTTTTTTTAATAACGCGGATGAATCAAAGGTAATATCCCCCATCCCAGGCATTCTTCCAACAACTGCGATTCTTAAATTTTTACAAGCTTTTGCTGCTTGAGCTGCCAGACTCCAATCTTTCACAAAGTTTTTGAATTCTTCCTCTTTCCAATTTCCTGTAACCACGGGACAATTGATACCTAATCTAACTATTGCATTCATGTTATCTTGTGCCCCGTGTATTCCTTGGTTGTAAGTTAAAAGTTCCATATCCCAGTCTTTTGTTACAGAAGATAAAGGTTGAATATTTGCGAGCATTATCGGCAAATTATTCTTTTTTAACGCGGGAACAATTCTTTGACCTGGACTGTAAGTCAACATCATAATCATAATTCCATCTATTTCATTATCGTTGTTATAAGTTTCAACTATTTCTTCAATGTCTTTTCTATTTCTAGCAGGCTTAATAAATTTGAATTCTGCTATATCTCCTAATTCTTTAATAACTTCTTTAACGTAGTTAGATTGAGTTTCAACTATTTTAGGATAAGTTTTGTCATACAGTTCCTGCATAATTCCTAATACTCCAATTGTGGGTTTTTTCTTATCTACCATCTTGCACCTCCAAAGATTGTTTTGTTTAGTAAGTTATAATTTGGCAATTTTATGCATTATTTCTTTAGTATTGTTATATAGTTCTAAAAACAATTTGTAATACTCGTCGTATTTATCGAAATTGTCTTTATTTGTGTTTACGGTTGTTTCTATCTTTATCCAATTTTTGATTTCCTCAGGTTTTTTGAATATCCCCGTGCCAAGTCCAACGAGAAACGCATCTCCCAAAGGGGCTTCAATGTTGTCGGATAATTTGATCATGTTGTAGCCTGTAACATCCGCAAAGATCTTAGTCCAAAGGTTAGAATTGGCTACTCCTCCTACTATCCAACAGTCTGGATTTAGTTTAATGCCGGATTCTTTTGCGGTTTGCATGTTATGTCTTAGGGAGAAAGCAGCGGATTCCATGAGAGCCCTATAAATATGTGGTTTTTTGTGGTACAATGTGATTCCGAAAATAACCCCTCTTGCGTCAGGATCCCATATAGGGGATCGTTCTCCCATGAAATATGGTAAGGCTAAGAGACCCTCGCTACCCAAAGGTACTTTTTTTGCCTTCATTTCTAAAAGTTCATAAGGAGAATAGCCAGATTGTTCACCAAAAGTTTTTTCCATTTGACCAAATTCATCTATAAACCAGTTTACTAATGCACCTGTTGTGGCACTACCACCAAATGTATAGAGTAAATGATCTTCATCTACAACGTAGGGGTAATTTACTAATTGGGGAGTGGTGGGTTTTTTATCGTACAACAGAGTTCCCCAACACGTGGAAGTTCCAGCCATAAATACATGTTCTCCTTCGTTCAATACCCCAGCGCTTAATTGTGCCATTGGTGCATCTATTCCTCCTGAGATTATGGGAGTGCCTTCTTTTAATCCAGTAAGTGCTGCCATATCCTTCTTTAAATAACCTGCAATATCTTTGGAGCTTAGTATTTTTTCTGGTAGTTTCTCTATGGGAATTTCTAGAATCTTTCCCATTTCTTCAGACCAATTTTTTGTTCTGATATCAAAAACCCCACCTAAGTTTCCGGCTGAACTGTAATCAGTTGAAAGTTCTCCAGTAAGCTTATATATAACGTAATCTTTAGGACTAACGAATTTATAAGTGTTTTTCCAAACATCAGGTAAGTTATTTTTTATCCACATTATCTTGGTGAAACCAAAATAAGAATCAACATAATTTCCTGTTATTTCAAATAGTTTATCTTGTGATACATTCTCTTTAACCCACTGTGTTTCTTTTGATGCCCTTCTATCCATCCAAATAAGACATGGATACAGAGGGTTCATATCTTTGTTTACAGGGACGCCAGCACCACCGTATAATCCACTTAAAGATACTCCAGCTATCTCAGCAGGATTTATATTAGCTTTTTCTACACTTTCTTTTAAGGTTTGAATGAAAGCTTCTACCCATACATCTGCATTTTGTTCAGCCCAAGAAGCCTTTGGTGTGTTTACTTTATAAGTCTTGCTTGCTTTTGAAATTAGATTTCCTTTTTCATCTAAAATAACAGTTTTTGTTCCAGTAGTTCCTATATCCGTACCTATTAAATACATATGTTGTCCCCCTTAAACCATTAATTTTGTCATTTTTGGCCGTAGTTACTGTGATGAAATTCATATAATCTTTTTGCTTCTTTTTCGTCCAAAGGTTCTGGATTTCCAATAGTTTTAGCAAGATAAGCTGTTTGTGCGATTTCTTCCAAAAAGATAGCTTTTCTTATAACTTCTTTGATATCTTTTCCCATGACTATTACCCCATGTTTGCTTAAAAGAACTGCTTTTGCTTGATTAACAACTTCAATCACAGCTTTACCAATTGCCTCAGAACCTACAGGTGCATAGTTTGAAACAGGTACTTGTACACCAAAAACATCAGCATGTGCGGTGCTATAAACAGGTATTGGCTGTGATAGCAAGGCAAAAGCAGAAGCATAAGGTGAATGAGTATGAATGATACTCCCCACATCAGGTAAGTTTTTATAAAGGTAAAGGTGGGTGGCAGAATCAACAGACGGTTTTAGTTTACCTTCTACCACGTTTCCTTCCATATCCAGAACTACCATATCTTCTGCTTTTAATTCGTCATATGGTATTCCAGAGGGTTTGATTATTACGTGATTGTTAACCTTTACACTGACATTTCCACTTGTGTAAGCAACTAATCTGTATTTTTCGAGATTCATGTGGGCTTTGTATAGTTCTTTTTTCAAATCTTCGTACATTCCCGACTCCCTCTTTGTTATAAAAGTTTATGTTTCAAAACTGCTACAAATAAGATTTTTAGAGTTAACTTGTATGATAAAAATATTACAACATGTATATATTATTCTTAGTAAATTTTAAATATGTACATACCAATTATATATCTATATCTCTTGAAAACAAAATCCGATTATTAGCAATTACAGTAGATCTCGCCTGTTTAAGGGGGATTAAAATGGATTAACAACTTAATTCTCAGTTTTTGAAAAAAATGTAAAAAAATAAAACCCTGGTTAGAATTTTTTTCTAACCAGGGTTTAAAGTCGATTTTATGGTTCAAAATCAGATTTCTCACGAAAATAGTGGTAATTAAATTGGGGTTAATTAAGTTTATCTAGGGAAATATAGATAGTAATTTTTAAATTCTTTAATGTTTTAAAACTAAAAGCCTTTTTAGTAAATCCTCTAAGTATAGAGTTCATACCTTCTATTTTACCGTTTGAGATATTCGTTTTTATGTGCAACAAGATACCTTCCTAACGAACCTCTACAGTCTTTGTCCCATCATCTGTTTTTATTCTAGCTACTCTCGCATGTATGTATGTTTCACATTGGAATAGGTTTAAGTGTCTCCACTTTCTTTGAACTGTATCGTATGCACTGTAATATTTACCGTTGTATTCGAACTTTGCGCCTTTTTTGAAATCTACATATATGTTGATTGTATTTTCTTGTTGTTCTATCTTTTCTATGTACCATGGCTCTGTTATATTCAGTATCTGTTCAAAGAATTTGGGTAACTCTTTTCTCATCTGGCATCACTCCTTATCTGTTTTGTGTTTCCTTAAATGATACCAGATTATTTAATCATTTGTTCATATTTCATTTTTTCTACCCACACTTTTTGGAAGAGAATCATTATTTGTTATTGCGTTTTTTATAACTTATTGTATTTTTTTACCTATTTTTGATGTGCTGCTATTCTTTTTCTTTTTTACTTCCAAATGCTACTGCTAAGATTATAATGAGCCCACTAACCATCATCTGCTGACTAACTTCTAAACCAGCAAGAATCAATCCATTATTAATTATCCCCATTATAAGGGCACCAAAGATTGTTCCTATTATTGTACCTTTTCCTCCAAAAAGGCTTGTTCCTCCAAGTATTACAGCAGCAATAACATTTAATTCGTCACCTTCACCGAATGAAAACCTTCCTGACTGCATTCTCCCAGCATATAACATACCTGCTAAACCAGCCAAGGCCCCAGAAAGTGTAAAAGTCAGCAATTTTATTCTATTTGTATTAATACCCGTATATCTTGCTGCTTCTTCATTTCCTCCTGTAGCAAGAGTATATCTACCAAAAGTAGTCTTTCTATATACTAGATCACCAGCTATCCCTATCAAAATCATCCAAAAAAGTAAAACTGGTATACTGCCAATATTACCCGAACCAAACCAAAAATTATAAGATTCATTCATAATGGGCACTGGTGCAGTATTTGTAATCCACATTGCAGCCCCCCTTACAACTTGCATCATACCCAAAGTAACAATGAAAGAGGGTATACCAACTGTGGTAGTCAAAAGTCCATTTGCAAGGCCAATAAGTAAACCTGTGCCGACCCCAATTATTGAGGATAAAATTATGCCATATCCTGCTTCTAACGAAAGAGCGGTGGTTAAAGATGATAAAGCTGTAATTGATCCAACTGATAAATCTATTTCTCCAGTAGATATAACAAATGTCATGCCAACTCCCATTACTGCAATTATCGCTGTCTGTCTAAATACATTTAGGATATTAACTTTTGATAAAAATCCTGCATCGAAAAGTGTAACAGAAAAAAATAAGAATACAACTATGAAGGCAATATAAACAATATTTTGTCGCCAATTTAGATTTTTTCTAACTAACTTACTATCCTTTTTGTACGGCATGTTGCAATTCCTCCTCTGAAAAAATATCTTCTCTATTAATAGCCCTGGCAACCATACCATTTTTTAATACTATAATTCTATCACTAATAGCCAGAAGCTCTTGTAACTCGGACGATATGATCACAATTGATTTATTTTCAATAGCAAGGCTTCTTATTAATTCTATTATTTCAGTTTTAGCACCTATGTCTACCCCTATGGTTGGTTCATCCATAAGAAAAATCTCTGGTTGATGTGCGGTCCATTTTCCTATTACCACCTTTTGTTGATTACCACCTGATAAAAATTTTACCTTCTGATTAATTCCTTCAGTTTTAATACTAAGTGTCTTAATTAATTTTTCTGTTATATCTCTGCCCTTTTTATCATTTATAAATAATTTTTCTTTAAGTTTTTTAAGGATAGGAAGAAGTATATTATCTTTTACACTATGATCCAAAATCAGTCCCTTTGTTCTCCTGTTTTCAGGTACTAATGCTAACCCTGCATTCATAGCCTCTTGAGGGGATTTGATATTTACTTTCTTATTATTTATCCTTATTTCTCCTGAGTCGTATGACTTTATCCCAAAAAGAGACTCTACAATCTCTGTTCTTCCACTTCCCATTAAACCAGCTACGCCTAAAATTTCTCCGGGATATAACTCAAAACTTATGTTATTAAGGTTATGCCTTTTTGAATAGAGATTTTTAACTTTTAATACTGGCTCTTTTCTCTCAATATCTCTTTTCTGCCATTCGAAGGCGTGCTCTAATTCTCTACCAACTATATGTTCTATAATTTGTTCAAGAGTTAAGCTGCTACTATTTTGAGTTAAAACATTTTCTCCGTTTCGTAAAATTGTAACTCTATCTGCTATCTTCAAAATTTCTTCCATTCTGTGTGAAATATAAATAATTGAAATTCCTTTTTCTTTTAGATGCTTCATAAAATCAAATAGAATTTCAGTTTCGTTTTCACTTAATGAAGAAGTTGGTTCATCCATTATTAAAATTTTAGAATTGTAGGACAATGCCTTGGCAATTTCAACCAACTGCCAGTAAGCTACACTATATTTGTCTATAGTCTCCTCGGGATGTACATCAATATGTAAACTATTTAGTAATGTTTGAGCTTTTTTAAGACATTTTTTATCGTCTATCAATCCTAATCTGTTTTTTGGTTCTTGATTTAAAAATATATTTTGGGCAATTGTTAAAGTAGGCACAAGACTGAATTCCTGAAATACCATGGCGATCCCGTTGACTTTTGCATCTTTTGGTTCGTTTATTTCTATTTTTGTGCCATTAATGAATATATTTCCACTATCTTTTTTATAAACTCCTGTAAGAATTTTCATTAAAGTAGACTTCCCTGCACCATTTCCTCCGACCAGAGCATGGATCTCTCCCTTTCTTAACTCAAAGTTTACTTCTTTGAGGACTTTTATTTTGTCGAATGATTTGGAAATATTCTCCATTTTCAAAAGAAGTTCGCACACTTTAACCATCCTTTCTGAAAAGAAACAACTTTGAAAAAAGTTGTCTCTTAAGTTAAAACAATTTTTTCAGTAATTTTTACCCTTTTCTTCTTTCTCACAAATTCTAGAACTTTATCTTCTACTAACCAATATATCTATTTTCATCATAAAAATCGGGCTTTTGTTATCTTGCTTGCTAGTTATTTTGTTCTTTTTTCATAACAACAAAGAACAAAGTAAATTCAAAAATTATAAAAAATACGGACGATTTGCTGTCTTCTATCATGTGTATTTTTCCTAAAAATACTTCATTTCTAATTACTTTTCAATTTTTAAAGAGCTTATTGGATAATTATCCAATATTTTAGCTCTTTTTCTTCTTGCCTTAACTAATTTTACCTTTCATTAATTTTTGTTTTTGGGGATTTCTGAAGAGAATATATTAAAATTAATTAGTTTTCTTAACTTAATTCGTGCAATTCGTATTTTGCAATTAAAGTGTCTAGGTTATTATTACTGGGGTCTACAATTATTGTGCCATCAGAACAAAGCTGCTTAAACTTATATCCACAATCTTTACTTTCTGAAATTTCTTGATACGTTTCTTTGCTCATGTAGATAGCAAGTCCAATCTTCCAATAACTATCATTAACCCAACTGTTAATTTTTGAATATTCATTTCTCCAGTTCTTTTCTATCAAGCCTTGTTTAACTGATGTTATTAAAGATATCTTCTTTTTTTCATTGAATCCTAGAATTAAACTTGTCCATAATTTGGTAGAATCTTCAAAAACTGCCATAGTAACAACAGTACTTTTCTCTACAAAATTATTTATTAGAGATTCAACTTCAAGAAAACCCGGTTTTCCCGGCAGTAACCATTGAAGACCAAGTTGCTTGCTGGCCGGTCCAGGATATGTCACTATTCCTGGATAGTAACAATCAAGTTTTGAATACATTCTGTACATGTAATGATCAAGATCTTCTTCAGCTGTCCAAGCGGATTGGACTTCATCATAGTAGGTTTCAACACTACCTCTATCTAAAATTATAACTAGTTCTGTACTTTCTTTATTCGCTTCAAACAATTCTTTAGCATCTCGTTGAGGATCCACAACTATGCTTATTGGCCTATTAATGGATTCATTGTGTGAATGGGTTATGTTCAAAACTTTTCCTTTTTCATGGATTAGAGTGATTCTTTTTTTCTCTCTAACCCCCAGTAGAAATTCATTATGAAGCTTTGACCATTGATCAATATCCAAATCAATCATTAATGGGTTTTTGTCTAACATCTCAATTCTTCTCCTTTCTATTTTTTGTTTATTATAGTTTTAATATTTT
Organism: Petrotoga olearia DSM 13574; assembly: GCF_002895525.1. GTDB lineage: Bacteria > Thermotogota > Thermotogae > Petrotogales > Petrotogaceae > Petrotoga > Petrotoga olearia. Next base: position 23,122 of record NZ_AZRL01000003.1, on the reverse strand, counting down.
AATTTCATAAGGTGATAATTTATCTTTAAGTATCCCATTTTCAGTTTTAATTTCTTCTTCATTCCATACATCTGTCACCATATTTGTACTAATTGGTAACTCAATTTCTGCATCTATCTCTTCAAAGGTAGGATTTGCGATAAAGAGAATAAATTCGTCCTTTGATTTGTGTTTATACAATACGGCATCTAGCTTTTCGTTATTCATTCTGATTTTTGAGACTTTTAAATTACCTAATATATTTTCTATTGAACTTTTAACTGTCTCTTTTTCTGAAATTACAAATAAATTACCTTTCCCGATAGAGTATTTTTCAATAGCTTTATTCGTTGAATTTTTGATAATTTCTCTGTGAGCCTTTTCTACAAATAACTTTAAAGATGAGGTTTCTTTGAAACTCTCGTTTAATTCAGGAATGCTTGGACCAATTATCAGATTTCCTCCAATTTCGATATATTTGATTAATTTCTTACTAATTTCCTCACTTAGATATTCAAATGATGTTATTACAACAACTTTATATTTCATCCATTTTTCAAAAACCTGTTCAGTATCACCAAGGTTAAATGAAAAACCTCCGGAACTCAAAGCTTTGTAGAAAGTATCGAACCAGTTACTTTTCTCTATTTGTATTGGCTTTTTAAAACCGAAAGTATTTGTTGAAACAATTTTAGAATCTGGATATTCAGAAAATCCAAATACTGATTCAAGAAAATCTCCTTCTACCGGAAGTAGTGTCGTTGCTGCTTCGAGCCTATCATAGTCTCGGTTGACCACTAGAAGCACATCCGTTTGTTTATCAAAGTCATTCCATCTAAATTTCATTAAATTTTTCGTAATTTTTTCATGTATAGGGTAGGATTTTTTGTTGATTTCTCCTTTATGAGAAATTGGAGATCCTAGCCATTTATTTCTGTCTACCAACATATATCGATTGAATTCCTTTATTCCGTGCATTAATGCAGCTTTTGTAGTAAATGCTTCGTCCTCAATATTTCCTGGTTTTATATACCAAGGCCATACACCGGTTCCCAATTCAGGTATATAAGGAAATCTACTACATCCTGCAACATATGATGTAATAGTTTTCACATGGTTATATAGTTCTTTTTTGGAATAAATATCAAAACCGACAAAATCTATTTCTTCCTCTAATTTGGGCAGGTTAAACGGAGTTGAAGGGGCACCTGACGCACCTCCTGGTCCTAAAGGATGAGGATAGTTATGAAAAAGAGGAACATTTATACCTCTCTTTCTCATGCGATTTCCTAAATTTCTTATACTATTTATTAAATAATATTCACGATATTCAATCCAATCTAAATAATATGGCAACTCATCTTTTGAAGCCCCTTCGAAACGAACGGGTGGATTGATTTCTTCAAAACAAAGGTAATTTGAGTGATACATATTATTAAGTTTTTGAATACTTTCATATTTTTCTTTCAAAAAACTTCTGTAAAGGGTTTTTGAGCTTTCGCTGTAATCTGTTGTATAAGGATTAATGTGGAAAAAGTATCCCATTTCATTGTCTATTTGTACAGCAACAAGATTACCTTTTGGAGGCTGGTGCTTTTCTAGAATAGGACAAATAGCATCATACCAAATATCTACTTCTGCAAGAAAATTTTCATTGGTATAAGATAATGCAGGTATTGGTTTTGGTACCTGGTTAAGTATAACTTTACCGCCTTTTGGATTTTTAGCTTGATAATTGGCATTTTTTATAATTCTTTCTGGAAAACCAAACCAAGTTAATTCAGAATTGATTTGGGGTCCGGGCCTTACTGACACAGTTAATCCTTTTTCATCACATAACGAAAGAAACTTGTCAATATCTTTGCTTGTTTCAATCTCGCCAAAGTCAAAGGTCCCCTTTGTAATTTCGTGAATTTCCCAAGGAATATAGGTGGTTATTCCAGTAAAGCCTAACCCTTTTACCTTATCCAATATTTCACTCCATCTTTCCTGTTTAATGCGCCAATAATGTATAGAACCACTGTACATAGATATTATTCGTCCGTCAACAACGAAATTTTCATTGTTGATTCGAACATGCTCAGTCATAGCTGTACTCCTCCTTTTTTGTATATTTTTTAGTGTCTTTAGAAGCTCTAAAACATGCATTGTAACCAACTTTTAATACCTTCAATATTAATGCTTTTACTTCCTCACTATATAATTTATTTGATACCACATCTTTATTATCTGGATTGGTTTGTTGTCCCACATTTTAGTAATATGATGGGCAGAACAGGGTACTCCCGTCGGGCTTTACTTAAGGCTATTTTCGTTCAGAAAGTTAAAGGTTTTACAGTAAGGGAGTTGATTCATTTCCTTAAGAGAAATCTTTTTTCAACGTCCCCATCTTCACCCTTGTTTCCCCTGCTTCTGCCTATGACAAGAATTATGCTTTCGTCCTTTTTTACAAAAAATTTTCCTATCTTATAAACTATATTAAAATTTTCAAAGAGTATTATATTAAATAGTTTTCCAACATTGTGTTTTTTTCTTCCCCTTATTAACTTATTTTTCATTTTGTTAATCACTGTTCTTTTTCATTTTAGAAGTGAATATTTTTACAAAATATCACTATTTTCACTTTATTTGAAATAACGGGTAATGGTTTCAGGTGGTTCAGTGTTGTATGCAGTTTTCCAGGCTTCAAGTAAGTTGTCTCTAGTAACTTTCAAAGCGGGAACAGCATAATAGGGGGCGACATCTTTACCTAGTAATGAATACCCAGCAATTATTGCTTCTGCAACTCCCTGCCAATATGGTAACTGGGCTCCTATGCCTTTAACCATGCCACCTTGTGCCATGTTTATTGCTACATTTTCTCCTAAATCACAAGTTGTAATTACAATATCGTTTATTCCTGATGACCTTAAGATAGAAATTGTGCTTTCAGCTGGAACATCCCAATTGACCCAAATACCCTCTAAATTTGGATTTCTGGTGATCATAGCTGATGCCACACCAGCAGATTTATTAGGATCTATAAATCCGCCACGAGCTACAATTTCTATATTGGGGAACTCTTTTTTAATTGTATCTTCGAACCCCTGTGCTCTTTGTTTTGTTACAAAAAAATCTGCATCATGAAATATCATCCCTATCTTACCTTTACCATTCAGAACTTCCCCCATAATCTCGGCTGAAACTACACCATTACCATAGTTATCAGCAGAGACAACACTGACATAATCTCTTCCAGGTTTCATATTAGCAGGAACGTTATCCATAAATATTAATTTTATGCCAGCTTCTGCTGCTCTTTTATATGCAGGTGCCGTAGCCGTTGGATCAGTTGGAATACTGACAATAATGTCTGGATTCATAGCCATAATAGTTTCAATATCCGACACCTGCTTTTCTGGTTTAAATTGGGCGTCAGTAATGGCAACAACTTCTATACCCATTTTTTCAAAGGTTTCTTGCAAGGCACGAGCTTGGGCTTTCGACCAATCGTTACCAGAGTAGTGAAAAGAAATAGCTGCAGTATAATTGCCAGCTCTTATTTTGTCAACTTCAGCAGCAGTAAGAGAAAGTGTTTTTGCTGATGTAGCTTGCTCGCCTAAGGGGCCTGTGCTCATAACCGGGTTATCGGGTAAATCCTGGCTCACAGAAATTCCTTGGGCAAAAGCTATAGTAACTGCAAAAGTTAAAACAAAAAAAACTATAAAACCTATCTTACTTATATTCTTCATTATATTCCTACCTCCTTCTAGATTTTTGGATTTTCGAATGATTCTTGTTCATCAAAATCTCACTTTTAGGTTTCGTTAGTATCCAGAATCTCCATCAAATCATGGTTATAAAAAAATAATTTTTCCAAAATTCCTCCCTTCTTTATTATGCATTTCCATTAAATATATGAAACTCTTTTTACTAATTCTCTGAAAACCGAAAAATTTTATCTTTTTTTCTAACCCTCATAAAAACCACCTCCCATTTTCAAAATTTTTCTATTTCTAGAGGCTCTAATTTTGTCCTTGCAAAGTGACTAAAAAAACCTACCAAACAAAAAATGCCTTAGTATATATTTCAATATACTAAGGCATTCATGACCTCATATTATTGATTTTTTTATTGAATATTGTCACCCCACCCTTGAGGATGACTTTCTAAAAACATTTAATCATATTTTCATTTTTATGTCAAATCTGATTACAAGCGATTATAAGCAATCACACTCAATTAGCAGGAAATAAAGCCAAATAATAAGAAAATCCTCAGTTTTTCTAATAAATATGAAATTTGATATAATAAAAAATGAAATTAATCAATTTTGTGGTGATAATAAATGCCAGAAAAAATTTTTAAAATTCAAAATTTTTGTGTAAAAGATCAAGACACGGAACTTTTAAAAAAATTCTCCTTAGAAATACAAAAGGGGGAAGTTATGGCCATTGTTGGTCAAGAAGGCTCAGGTAAGAATGCTATTATCAATGGATTAATTGGTAAGTTACCAGCAGATGGAAAATTGCATCATAGGGGGCAACTTGTACCTTTCAGCCTATATGATCTAAAGAAAAATAAGATAGAAATTATTAATCAAAAACCTAAATTATTAGAGAACCTCTCTGTTTCTGAAAATTTGTTTTTAGATACTTCTTATAATCAGAAACAATCTATTTTTTATTCTAAAAGGAGAATCCAAAGCGTAGTGGAGGAAATTTTAAAAAAGCATAATTTGAACTTACCACCAGATATGAAAGTAGGGGATCTTACACTAGAAGAAAAGAAAAATTTGGCGTTTGTAAGAGCGTTTTCTGTTAATCCAGATGTTGTAATTTTATACGAACCAGCGGAGAATATTTCTTTAAGTTCTCTGATGAACCTTCACAATATGATAAGAACACACAAAAAAGAAGGCAAAAGTGTAATTTATATAACTAAACAATGGGAAGATGCCTTGAGAATCGCTGATAAGATAGCAATATTGAATGAAGGTGAGATCACCGAAATTCTGGACTCTCAAGAAGTAAAAAATAATCCTAAAAAATTGATAAACAAAATTATGGGATTTAACTCTGATGACAACAATGTAAATCCTGAAGAAAGTCAACTAATTGAATCGGTCTTTGAAGCAGCAGAATATTTAACATCAGAATATGAGTTAGATGATCTTATGAATCTACTTGCGAAAAATGCTGCAAAAGCTATGAAGGCAGATGCGTGTGGAATATCTCTGATGGATGAGGACACAAACGCAATAATAGACAAGGTTTTCTACAAACAAAATAAGAACGTGGAAGTTGAGCCGAATGAATCAGAAATCTTAAATTTAATCGGCGATGAAAAAGTTTATTATTTTTCAAAAAGAGATAGAGGATTCGAAAAATTCTTCAAAATCAACAAAGATATATGTAGTTTTATATGTGTTCCTTTGTACATAAGATCAAGGTTGAGTGGCATAATCCACATATATTACAAAGAAGTATATATTTATTCAGAAGAAGAGATAAAGTATTTAGAAACTATAGCCCATCAAGCTGCTTTAGCGATTCATGATACAAGGTTAGTTGGAAGTTCTGTATTGTTACAAGAGAGTCATCATCGAATCAAGAATAATCTACAGTCTATAATTAGTTTAATGTCTTTGTATAAAATGTCCATCAAAAAAGATCCCAGGAAAGATGTAACAGAGATGCTCGATGATTTAATGTCAAAGATAAAAAGCATCGCCGCTGTGCATGAATTGTTATCGAAAGATAAATTGAGTAGAAGCATTATTAACCTCAAAGATGTGATAATTAAGATAGCCAAATTCATGAGCAGTACAAGGGAAGGGGTCAAATTTAACTTTGAATTGCAGGATATTTTCGTTTCATATAGCAAGGCCACCGCTATAGCTTTGGTGGTGAACGAGTTGGTTACTAACAGTTTTAAATATGCTTTTGTTGGTAAAGATAATTGTGAGATTACTATTATTTCAAAATTTGAGAACGGATCAATAAAACTAGTGATTTCAGATAACGGAGTAGGTTTCCCCCAAAATTTTGATATAAAAAAAACCCAGGGACTTGGTTTATCGATTGTGTATTCTATAATTACCAAACAACTAAATGGGGAAATAGAAGTCGAAAACTCTAAAGGTGCTAAAGTTCGAATTGAGATCCCGTTAAAACAGATTAGTAAGAATATTTCTGTTGAAGAAATGGAGAAAATTTAAAGATGTTGGGGGTTAAACTATGAAGGATTTGAAAGTACTGATCGCCGAGGATGAATATTTAATTTTAATGGGGTTAAAAAGTAACTTAGAAAATCTAGGGTGTAAAGTAGTAGGAGAAGCTACAAACGGTGAAGAGCTGGTCAAATTAGCTTTAGAAAAAAAGCCGGATATGATTATAGCTGATATCAATCTACCTGTTATGAATGGTTTGGAGGCATTAAGAAGGATAAGCGAGAAAGTTTTTATTCCCACATTGATTGTAAGCGGTTACGATGATGAAGAATTGATCGATAGAGCAAAAAATCTGGGAGTATTAGGGTACTTAATAAAGCCAATAGATGAATCAGATTTGAAAGCTGCGATTGAAATCGCTCTTTCTAGATTTGAGGATATTAAGAATTTAAAAAATGAATTAGAAGTAACCAAAGAAACTTTGGAATCAAGGAAATTAATAGAAAAAGCCAAAGGTATCATAATGGAAAGATTACGATTGAACGAAGAAGAATCTATGAAATTTTTGCAAAAAAAGAGTAGAAATTCCAACAAAAAGTTAGTTGATGTTGCGAAGGAGATTATAGAAGCTGACAAGGCTTTTAGAATTGATTAAATTGCTTACAAAAGTTTACTTTCCATCTTTTGTTTCTTCTACTTTGTATTCCATAACGTTATTTAAAATATTTTTGTCGTCTCTCCATTTTTCACGAACCTTTACGTAAAGATCGAGGTAGACTTTTCTTTCAAAAAGTTCTTCTATGTCTTGTCTTGCCAATTGACCGATCTTTTTAATCATACTTCCGTTTTTACCTATTATAATAGGTTTTTGACTTTTCTTTTCAACATAAATTTCTGCTCTTACGTACAAAACGCCGTTTTCTCTTTCTTTCAATTCTTCTATAACTACCCCGCTTGAATGAGGGATCTCTTCCTTTGTTAAATGAAAGATTTTTTCCCGAATTAGCTCAGAAATGATGAACCTTGACGGTTTATCCGTGATCATATCTTCTGGGTAGTATTGGGGACCTTCGGGTAATAAATCTATAATACTTTGTTTTAATTCAAAAAGATTTTTACCCGTCAAAGCGGAAATTTCAATGGTTTTAAGTATATTCGAACACAAACTTTGTATTTTTTCTGTCATCAGGTTAATTTTTTCTTTATCTTTTACTAGGTCAACTTTGTTGACAAGAAGAATGGTAGGAATTTTTGATTTATCAACTAGTTCAGCAACTCTTAAATCGGAATTTCTTAAACCATCCTTTGCATCAATTATAAAAAGTATCAGGTCAACACCTTTCAATGCATTTATTGCGATATTGACCATGTATTCCCCGATTTTTCTTATAGGTTTGTGAATACCCGGGGTGTCTACAAAGACTATTTGATAATGATCTTCCGTTAATATACAGTTTACTCTATTTCTTGTGGTTTGTGGTTTGTCAGAAACGATAACCACTTTTTGACCCAACAAAGCGTTTATCAATGTTGATTTTCCTACGTTAGGCTTTCCTGCCAAGGCAACAAAACCACTTTTAAAACCGTTATTTTCCATATTTTCCTCCAAAAAACTATATTTGATAATCTCACACTCATTATTTTTATTTATATTGTATTGTAGTATTAAGCAAAAGTCAAGTTATGAATGACACTTTATCAAATGGGGTTATATTGCAATTCGTTCTCAGAGCCGGAGGAATGGATTAACACTGTTACTCTTATAAAATCAAAATTTCTAAAATCATAAATATTATAATTAATCCTAAGTTAAATATGATATAATTTCAGTGAAAAAGTAACCTCAATCTTTGCTCTATTATCTGGCAAAGGAGGTGAAAAATAATGGTTGAAGTAACCAATGATGTTTCTTTAAAGGTAGAAAATCTAAGTTCTCACGTTGGTGAATTCAGGCTAAAAAATATCTCTTTTGAATTACCTGGTGGAGAAGTTTTATCTATTTTAGGACCTTCAGGTTCAGGTAAGACGGTACTATTAAGAACACTTGCAGGTTTGAATAAAACTGAGTCTGGAGCAATTATCTTTGAAGACGAAAGGATAGAAAAGTATTCTCCAAGAGACAGGAAAGTTGGCTTTGTCTTTCAAAACTATGCAATTTTTCCACATTTAGATACGAAATTGAATTTGGGCTTTCCTTTGTACATTGGTGGAGAAAAGAAAAAAGAAGTGTATAAGATAGCGATAAAAGCTGCAGAAGAGTTAGATGGTTTACCAAATTATTTAGAATTAAAGCCTGATGAATTGCCCGAAGGCATGAAGCAGTTGATCGCCTTTGGGAGAGAGAAATTACACGATTGTAGGTTGTTGCTCCTTGATGAACCGCTGAGTCAGTTGGATAGAAAGCTCCACGTAGAAATGAGAGCTTTGCTCAAAAGATTTATAAAAGAGTTAGATAAAACAACGATTGCGGTTTTCAGTGATCCCGAAGATGCTTTGTCAGTAAGTGATTACCTTGCTATACTGGATGATGGAGAACTTCTGCAATTTGGAGAAACCTTCGATGTTTACCAGAACCCATCAAACTTAAAAGTTATGGAACTTACTTCCAGATTAGGATTGAACACAATAGACGTTGAAGTCAAAGATGGCAACGTATTAAATAAATTAAAAGTGAATAAAGAGGATGGTAATTACAAGTTATGCTTTAGACCTGAAGAAATAGTCATTAAAGATGAAGGATTCGAAGTTCAGACGATAGAAAGTCATATCTACGATTCTTCTCATAATTTGGTAGAATGCGATTTCCATGGAAAGTTGATCAGACTCTTGGTGCATAAAAATGCACCTGAGAAATTTAATTTTATTCCAACTAATCCTAAATATTATTTATCATAATCTATACTAAACTAAGGGATTTTGAAGAGGAACCTCCAAAATCCCTTCTTAAAAAGTAATTACGAAGGAAGGTAGAAAAAGCAAAAATGGGAGGAAAATACGTTTTTGGAAAAAGCTGGTGGGGTAAAAAATGGGTAGAGGCCTTGAAAAATATCGACAGAGACACTAACAGATTGCCTCGCGGTAGAAATTACGCAAAAAAAGGAGCGGTTTTGGAGATTAAAATTCAAAAAAACTCTGTAATATCAGCAAGGGTTCAAGGTACGAGGCCAAATCCGTACAGGGAAAAGATAGCTTTACCTTCTTTTACGAAAGAAGAGAAAGAAAAAATCAAAAAGGTACTAAATGAAAGATTAGACCTTTCTGCTATGTTAATTGGTGGGAATCTTCCCGAAGAACTTTTAGATATCACCAATAATATGGGAATAAAGTTGTTCCCACAAAGTTGGAATGAGATAGATGCGCATTGTTCATGTCCTGATTGGGCAAATCCTTGTAAACATTTGGCAGCCGTTTACTATATTATAGCCGATGAGATAGACAAAGACCCTTTTTTGATCTTTGAAATGCACGGCATGAAAAAGAAAGATTTGATAGAAATCGCTAAAGAGACAGAAAAAACTTCTGATTCTATCTTTACAGATAAAAAGGAAGAGCCTTCGAAACCAACAGAACAACCAGACCCTTCGTATGAAAAATATGAGATAGAAAAGGTTATAAACCCACTACCTGATGAAGCCTATTTTTACGATGGGAAAAACTTTAAAAACCTTCTGTTGAGGATGTACAATCAGTTATCGAAAGCTATAAGCGAAGAAGATGGGAGGGTAGATGAAGGGTTTAACCCATATTTCAAAGAGACAGAAATAAAATTTATTTATTCTCCCATTACTCCAAATATTATTTTAGAAGGTGAACCGCTAGAAGAATTAAAATGTAAAAAAGAAAAAAGCCATTATACTGTGTATTATGAAGATTTGTTTGATTTATTTGGATCGATACCTCTTGTGGAAACCGATGAGGACAGTGAAGCATCACTGTTTTTAAAAAGATTGGTTTCTTTCGTATACAGGCTTATAGACATGAAGGCATTTATCCCTACTCCACAAAAGATTAACGAAGAAGACTTCGTTATCGATTACTCACCTGTTTACTTTAACGATTATGTAAAAGACTACGTTAATTATTTAAGTTCTATCGTTCCTGGGAGCCTAGTAGTGAACGAAAAAGGTCAGTATATGAAAAGGGATAAAATCGTTGAGTACCTTGTATCCCAGTACATCAAATATCTCATCAAAAAGTATTACAAAACAGAAGTGAAAAATAAAATAACCGATGTGTTCTTTGAATCCAAAGTGTACACCACCCAAAAATTTGAAGAAAAAAGAACCTACGAAAGTATAAAAAACTATCTTGAACCTTTACTTTTGAGGCAAAGCAAGTATCAATTGGTTATTAGTATAGAGGATATGGGAGAGTTGTTTTTCAACCTATCACTCGATATCTACAGAAAAGATGAGCCTTTTGATACTTACCAAGATATAAAAACTTTCTTTGAAAGCCAAGAAGATGGAAAGTCAGAGGTCTTGAAAGAGATTGTAACTATTGCAAAATACGCGGAATTCTTTGGTGAGTTTTTAAAGAAGAAAAGTTCTAAAATAATTGTCACTACGCAACAATTATCTGAAATAATGATAAATGCGATGCCCATATTGAAACTACTGAACGTTGAAATACTAGCTCCAAAAGCGCTCCAAAAGGTTTCAAGACCAAAACTTGCCCTAAAAGCGAATTCTACAGGCAGTCACGTATCCTTTTTATCTTTGTCCAAGCTCATACGATTCAATTACACCATACTCATAGGAGATTCAGAAATTTCACTTGAAGAGTTCGAAAAGCTGGCAAAAAAATCAAAAGGGATAGTTAAGATAAAAGAAAATTACGTGTTTTTGGGTGCCAACGAGTTTGAGTCTATTATGGAAAAGGTCAAGAATATAAACTTAACCTCAGACTTTGAAACTTTGAAAGTTATACTTTCACAAGAGATGAACGGTCTTCCCGTGATATTAGATAACAAGCTTCAAAAGTTTTTAGAAGAATTGAGGAAAGTTTCTCCGGTAAGATTGCCAAAAAATCTTAATGCGGAGTTAAGGCATTATCAGAAAACTGGATTCAGATGGTTGTACACGAACTTAGAAAAAGGTTTCAACGTTTGTATAGCGGATGATATGGGGTTGGGTAAGACGGTCCAAGTTATATCAGTAATTCTCAAAATGAAAGAAGAAAAAGCCTTAGAAAATCCGGTTTTAGTGATATGCCCAACGACACTTGTTGGGAATTGGTACAAGGAGTGTAAAAAATTTGCACCTACTTTGAATGTAAGTATTTACCATGGAAGCGATAGAAAGTTTGAGGATAATTCAGATGTAATTATAACAACTTACAGTGTAGTGAGAAACGAGGTTGAATTTCTAACGAAAAAAGAATTTTCAATGGTTGTTATAGACGAAGCGCAAAACATAAAAAATTCGGATGCGCAACAAACCAAAGCGGTAAAAGCCCTCCGCGCTCCAAAGAGGATCGCAATGACAGGGACTCCCATAGAAAACAGATTAACTGAATTATGGAGCTTATACGATTTCCTTATGTCTGGATATTTGGGTGGAAAGAATCGTTTTGTAGAAACCTTCGCAAAACCTATTGAAAAATACGGGGATACAACCGCAACAAAAAGGTTACAAAGTTTGATAAATCCATTTTTGATAAGAAGAATTAAAACTGATAAAAATATCATAAAAGACCTTCCGGAAAAGTTCACATACGACGAATATGTATACTTAAAACCATCACAAATTGCACTTTATAAAGAGGTTGTTGAACACGTAGAAGAAGAGTTGGAAAAGATGGAAGCTGATGGCATTCAAAGAAAAGGATTAATACTTAAAATGTTGACATCACTTAAACAGATCTGCAATCATCCTGTTAACTACACTAAAAAAGGAGTTCCTTTACCAGATGATTCTGGTAAAACAGAGAAATTATTGGACCTACTTCAAAATATTATAGACAACAACGAAAAAGTGGTACTTTTCACTCAATACAAAGAGATGGGAGGTATATTAACAAAGATACTGACAGACAACATTAAGATAGAACCTCTATTTTTCCATGGAGGACTCAACAGAAAAAAGAGAGATGAAATGATAAACGACTTTCAAACAAAGCATAGATACCCAATTATGATCCTATCTTTAAAAGCTGGGGGTACTGGATTAAATTTAACGGCAGCAAACCACGTCATACATTACGACCTGTGGTGGAACCCGGCAGTGGAAAGTCAGGCAACCGATAGAACTTTCAGGATTGGTCAAACAAAAGACGTGATAGTTCACAGATTCATCACCTTAGAAACTTTTGAAGAGAAAATAAATGAGATGCTAGAAAAAAAGAAAGAGTTATCTGAAAATATTATAAAGACAGGAGAAAGCTGGATAACTGAGTTGTCTAACCAGGAGATAAAGAACTTATTTAAATTGGGTAATTAAGGTTTAAAACTTTGTTCTTATTAATTCCATAAAGGAGATGAAAAAGTGAATAGTGAAAAACTACCTTTGAAAACTAAGTTATTCTATGCATCGGGAGATATTTTTGGTGGTGGTGCTTTCAATATAATAAATTTTTTCTATGCTATCTTCCTTACCGATGTCATCGGTCTAAGGATGCAGTATATTGCTCCCATTCTTCTAATTGGTAGAATTTGGGATGCTGTTACAGATCCTTTAATGGGATTTATAACTGATAATACAAGAACAAGGTTTGGCAGAAGAAGACCTTACTTGTTGGCAGGAACCTTTTTGATCTTTATATCTTTTTTCATTCTTTGGTATCCAGCAAGTTTTCCTAATCAATTGGGGAAATTCATTTACGCACTAATGGCATATATAGCTTTCACAACCGTATTTACTATGGTTATGACTCCTTATACTGCCTTAGGAGCCGAATTAACGTTAGATTACAATGAAAGGACTTCTTTAAATTCATATAGACTTGCCTTTTCGATAGGTGCGGGTTTGGTTTGCGCAGTGCTTCCAATGTTAATTGTGAATGCTTTTTCTGATATCAGAACAGGTTATATAGTGATGGCAATAACGTTTGGCTTAATCTTTTCAATTCCGTGGGTTGGTGTTTTTCTGTTCACCAAGGAAAGAGAAGAGTTTTCAAAAGAGAAGAGTACCTTCAATTTTTTCAATATGTTTTTTGAACCTTTTAAAATCAAAAGCTTTCGACTCCTTATCGCTATGTATCTTCTAGCTTACTTATCGATAGATGTAGTTTCAACCATTTTTGCCTATTATACTAAATATTATATTGGAAATGAAGGCTTACTTCCCATAGCTTTAGGTGCTCTTTTCATAACTGAAATTATTTTTATCCCATTTTATGCCTTTATTGCTAAAAAGACATCCAAAAATATCTCATATATTTTAGGTGCATTAGTATGGTGTGTTGCGGGATTCATTCTTTTTACGTTGCCTCCTGATGTAACTATGTTCCACATAATTTTAATGGCTGCAATAATAGGTGCAGGGGTTTCGGCAGTCGCAGTTATGCCTCATACTATATTTGGGGATGTTACCGATGTTGCTGAGTTAAAATTTGGTAAAAGAGAAGAGGGTACTTTGAGTGGCCTGATGACGTTTGTCAGGAAAGTAGCATCTGGCTTGGCTGTTGCAGGAGTTACCTTTTCATTAGGATTAGCAGGATTTATTAACCCAATAGACGGTGTAGAGCAGCCTCAGCCTGAGAGTTTTTTGTTTGCATTGAGATTTATAATTTCTTTCGTTCCAATAATCTTATTGATTTTAGGAATAATTGCTGCAGTTAGGTATCCATTAAATTCTAAAAGACATGAAAAATTAAGAGAATATCTAGAGGCGAAAAGAGAGAATGAAACAATAAAAGAAGAATTAGAAAAAGAAATAATTGAATTGAAAAAAGAATTGATTTAATTTAAAAGATTGTAGACATTTTTTATAAAAAGTAAAACTAAGTATTTAGTAGATAAATGTCTCTAATCGATGATAAATGACTGTAATTGGTTGTATATGGTTATAATTGACTTTGACAATATAAAAACATTAATGTATAATTAATTCAAAAGTTTCTGAACTAAAGAATTTTAAAAATGTAGGAACATTGAAATAAGGTTTAAGACTTAAAGTTAATAAAAGTCTTAAGGTGGAGAAGAAGAGAAAACCTTAGTAAATATTGGTATATCGAAGAGTGAGTAACTACTCTTGGATAAGAAGCAGTATTTATTAAGGTTTTTTTATTTTGAAGTAAGACAATCGTTAGGTAAAAACAAGGAATAGTGAAATTATTTTCTTTGCGCGTAAAAAAGTTTCAATGAAGTAAAGAGTATGCTATTTTAATGAAGTAAGTAAGTGTAATTGTAGTATTTGCCGCTTCTAGTGCAAAAAAGCGTAGGCATGTAAATTTTAATACCCATTTCGGAAATAGATAAAGCAATAATTAACAAAAGGAAAAATAAGTTAATGGAATAAAAAATTAAAAATAACATGGTAAGAATCGACAATAAGATAGCTAGTATCAAAGATCCCCTCTTTGATACCTTTAAGGACGGTAAAAACGATAACCTTATCCAAATAAGAAGGGCCAAACTCCTTATTAAAGTAAGAGAAAGTAGCTTCAGAAGTTACGTAAGGGGAGACAGGAAAATTCAGAATGTTCTTTCAAATAATCAGAGTATACGAAATCGAAGTACAGCTGAGAAGAGTTACCGAATAATGACAATTGAATGACCTCCTTACGAGATGATAAAAATGTGGTATCAAATAAATTATACAGTGAGGAGGTAAAAGTATAATATTGAAGGTATTAAAAGTTAGTTACAATACATGTTTTAGAGTTTTTGAAGACAGTAAAATTATATGGTGAGGAGGTAAATATCAAATATTGAAGGTATTAAAAGTTAGTTAAGATGCATGTTTTAGAGTTTCTAAAGACACTAACATATTATACGAGGGGGTTAAGATGATGAAGGATATTGTTGCTAAAAAAAAGAGGTATCAAAAATTACTTATGCTGTCCCTAGTTTTAATTTTGCTTGGAAGTGTTCTTGCTCATTTATTTAATACTTCATTTTATTCTACTAAGGTAAGCAGAATAAGTTTTGATACTGAGAAGGGTGAATTATCTGGTCTGCTTTATATTCCAAAGGGTGCTAATAGTCAGGATCCAAGACCGACAATTATTACTACACATGGGTATTTAAATTCTAGTGAAATGCAGGATGCAGTGGCAATAGAGCTTTCCAGAAGGGGATATGTTGTCCTGGCTCTGGATATGTATGACCACGGTCATTCAATAAACAATACAGAATTTTCTAGCTCTAGCGCCTTCTTCTCTTTTTGGCCCACTAGTATCTATGATGCAGTACAGTATATGTATGAACAAGATTATGTATTAAAAGATGAGGCAGGGAATGGGATTATTGCTGTTGGTGGTCATTCTATGGGTGGATTTTCATCCACAATGGCTATGGTGCAGGATGAACAGGATTATGCAACTACTGGGATAAGAAAAATACATGCTGGTTTAACCATGGGTTCGGATTATAGTTGGTCGAGTTATTTAGGTGTAACTGGTGATGTAGCTTTCCAGGCTTATGGTCCCAGAATAGTTGGTAAAGTTGCAGCTCATTATGATGAATTCTTCTTTGATCAGGAAGCTTTTGCATCAGGAGAGTCGGTAGTCTATAAAGATTATACTAATACTGAAGAAGGGCGAAAATTCTTAGGAAATCCTGCTGAGCCACAGAGTGAAACCTGGTATAATCTGGAAAATGGGGGAAAAAGAATTATCTATACACCTCGCGAGATTCATCCTAGAAATCATTTTTCAATTACCACAACCGGTCATGCGATAGATTTTTATAATGTTGCTTTTGAGGAGTATACATCAACTAATCAGAATTCAGCAAATCTGCCATCTGGTAATCAAATATGGTTTTTAAAAGAACTATTTTCATTTGTGGCCATGATTGGATTCTTCCTGCTTCTTGTCCCGTTAGTCTTACTTATATCAGATCTACCTTTCTTCTCAAAATTAAAAACAGAGATAAATCCAGAAATTAAAGGTCCTGGGACCAAAAAGGATAAGATCATCTATTGGATTATATTTAGTATCTCCGCTTTATTCCCGGCATTATTCTTTCCCACTCTGATGGATAAAGCCGGAACGGGTATGACAGTTCTTAAGGTGTTCTCAGTGCTTGTAATTGCCCTTTCTGTAGTTAAGGTAATTATGGGGTTTGTAAAGAAAGATAAAGAAGGGTTTAAGGCAATCATCACCGGACCAGCACTGTTATCTGCCGTATCTATTATTTTATTATTGATTTTGATTAATTCTTCAAATGTCCTTAAATTGAACAGTTATTTTAATGAACCAACTACAAATCAAATTCTCTATTGGGCCATGGTAGTAACATCTGTAGTAGCAATAATTGGCCTGTTCACCCATTATTTAAATAAAAATTCACAGAGTATTTCTCTCAAGCAGTATGGTTTTGTTGTTAACTGGAAATCTATTTTAGCTAGTTTAGTAGCAGCCCTGGTTGCGGTGCTAATTGCATATCTAATTCTGTTTATCATTGATACAGTATTCAAAGTTGACTTTAGAATCTGGACATGGGCTGTAAAGACTTTTGGAAGCACCCATTTGGTTGCTGCTTTGAAATATGCCCCCATCTTTTTCCTGTATTTTTTTGTGACCGGGATTACGGTTAATGCTAATACTGGACATATGAAGGGATGGAAGGGTTACGTGGCTGCCTCTGTATTGAATGTTGGAGGTCTGGTTCTGTATCTGATATTACAGTACGGGAAACTTTTTATTACCGGAACAGCACTCTTCCCTTCCCAGTCACTCAGCAGCATCTTACTGTTTGCCCTTATCCCAACTCTGCTTGTTGCCACTATTTATTCTAAAGTTCTTTTTAAAAGAACTGGTAATATATATACGGGAGTATTTTTAAATACATTCCTAGTTACAATGATTACGGTTGCCAACACTACCTTATATAGTGGTTTAATTTGAATATTGAGGGAATTGAGTCTTTAATATTGTGGAGTATATACCAAACCAACAGGCATATATAATATATGCGTGTTGGTTTAATAAAAATTTTTGTAGGAATATCTCGAATGCCTAGTGCCATAATCTTAATGCTATAGTAATGACTCTGATAAAATTATTATGCCCTTGCTGTAGTCAAACTATTATTGGAAAGACACACGTGGAATAATTACAGCTGAAAAGAGTTTCTGAATAACGACAATGGTATGACCTCTTACGAGACAATAATGATGTGATATCGAATAAATTATACTGTGAGGAAGTAAATGTGCAAAAATTGAAAATTTTAAAAGTTAGTTAAAATGCGTGTTTTAGAATTTCTAAAATCAGTATAAAAAAGTTTTTAGGAGGATTGTAATGGAAAAGTATATTTTATCAATCGATCAAGGGACTACAAGTTCTCGGGCTATAATTTTTGATCACGATGGGAATGTTGTTAGTTTAGCACAGCAAGAATTTATGCAGTATTATCCTAAACCCGGATGGGTAGAGCATGATCCAAATGAAATTTGGGCAACTACGATGGGAGTAATAGCAGATGCCATGGCGCGAGGGAATATTAAACGTAGCCAGATCAGTGCGATTGGTATAACTAATCAAAGGGAGACAACCGTTATTTGGGATGCAGAAACGGGGAAACCTGTTCACAATGCAATCGTTTGGCAAGATAGAAGGACTTCAAAAATTTGCGATAATTTGAAAGAAAAAGGTTTGGAAGAAACGATCAAGCATAAGACAGGTCTTATGGTAGATGCTTACTTTTCTGGAACTAAAATTAAATGGATTTTGGATAATGTTGAAGGAGCCAGAGAAAAAGCAGAAGCTGGAAAACTTAGATTTGGAACTATAGATACGTGGTTAATCTGGAAGCTAACTAATGGAAAAGTTCACGTTACTGATTATACCAATGCATCCAGAACAATGATATACAATATTTTCGATCTTAAATGGGATGAAGATCTTCTTAAAGAGTTAAATATACCTTTTTCTCTTTTACCAGAGGTAAAACCTTCGAGTCAAATATATGGTAATACCGATGTAGATGTATTCGGCGCAGAAGTACCCATTGCCGGAATAGCAGGGGATCAGCAAGCTGCTACGTTTGGTCAGGTTTGCTATGAAAAAGGTATGGTAAAAAACACATATGGCACCGGTTGTTTCATGTTAATGAACACTGGAGAAGAACCCATTGAATCTAAACATGGCTTATTAACTACAATAGCTTACGGAATTAATGGAAAGGTTAACTATGCCTTGGAAGGATCTATTTTCGTTACAGGTGCTGCTGTTCAATGGCTTAGAGACGAGTTAAAGATAGTTGATAGTGCTGCAGATACTGAATATTATGCAACTAAAGTCAAAGATAACGGTGGTGTTTATTTTGTGCCAGCATTTGCAGGGCTCGGAGCACCTTATTGGGATATGTATGCAAGGGGTACAATCGTTGGATTAACAAGAGGATCATCAAAAGCGCACATTATTAGAGCTACTTTGGAATCTATAGCATATCAAACAAGAGACGTTCTTGAAGCTATGGAGGCTGACTCGGGTATAAAACTTAAGACTCTGCGTGTAGATGGTGGTGCCGCATTAAATAATTTCCTTTTGCAATTTCAATCTGATATTCTTGGTGTAGAGGTTGAAAGGCCCGTAGTTAATGAGACCACAGCGTTAGGTGCAGCATATTTGGCGGGTTTGGCAGTAGGATATTGGAATGGTCAGGAGGAATTATTAAGAAAATGGAAACGGGATGCCCTTTTTACTCCTCAAATGGATGAGGATGAAAGGGAAAGATTGTACGCTGGTTGGAAAAGAGCCGTTGAAAGAGCAAAAAATTGGATTGAAGAAAAATAATCAAATAATTGTAAGTCTGTTAACTTTCACTTAATTTAAGTATGTTAGAATGTGTGGTGAAATAAAAGTTAATAATAAAATGGTGGAGAATAAGAGAAAACCATATCCTAAAGCGAAATTATTTCGTAAAGGGTATGGTTTTTTTTATAATATCAGGAGGTTGGTAAAAGTTGATAGCGGTTATAGGTTCTGGAATAGTAGGAAGTTTAATCGCAAGAGAAATTAACAAATATATAGAAGATGTCTTCATATTTGAGGCAAGAAACGGAATAGGAACAGGTGTCACAAAAGGAAATTCTGGAATAATTCACGGGGGGTATGACGATACTCCTGGAAGTTTAAGGTCAGAACTGTGTTATAAGGGTAATAAATTGTACGATGAGATATCCCAGGAACTTTCTGTAGAAGTGAAAAGAGTTGGATCACATGTTGTTGCATTGAACGAAGATGAGTTAAAAGCGATCGATGAGTTGGAAGAAAGAGCAATTCAAAACGGGGTCAAAGAATATGAGATTTTAGATAAGGTAGAACTATTAGAAATGGAGCCAAATTTAAATAAGAGTGCTTTAAAATCCTTTTATTGCCCTATAGCAGGTGTGACTGAGCCATGGGAAGTAGCTATGCAAGCTACAAAATCGGTAGAGATCAATGGAGGAAAAGTTTTAAAAAATAAGAAACTTGTTGAAGTAAAAAAGAAAGATAACAATTTTGAATTGTTCTTTGAAGATGGGAGCAATTATATAGCTGATTTAGTTATTAATGTTGCAGGATTGTATGCAGATGAGGTAGCGAAATTATTTGGAGATGAGGTACCTTATATTTTCCCTGTAAAAGGTGAGTATTATCTTTTAGGAAAGGACATAAAGTATGCAAATGCTGTCATTTTTCCAACTCCCTCTAAGTTGACGAAAGGTTGTTTGGTGGTTCCGACTGTGGATGGGGGTTATTTAGCTGGGCCTACTGCTCATGGTGTGAAATCAAAACAAGATCTTTCTACGACTCAAGAAGGGCTTTTAGAAGTCAGAGAAAAATCTTTGAGGTTGGTTCCAACTTTAGATTTTTCAAGGAATGTAATTAAAACGTTTGCGGGTCTAAGACCTGAAACAAAGGAAAAAGATTTTCATATCGATGTAGGTGGAGGAAATGTTATACATGTTTCTGGTATAAGATCCCCTGGATTAACCGCTGCACCTGCGATCGCTAAATACGTTGTAGAATATCTTATTCAAGAAAAGTTACATATTAATTTACAAAAAAGAAAAAATTACATCAGTCAAATAGAAAAAGTCCCACATTTAGTGGAAAAGGATTATGACTACTGGGAAAGAGTCATTCAAGAAGATCAAGATGCCGGAGAAATGATTTGTTATTGTAACAAAATAACAAAAAAAGAGATCAAAGAGGCAATAAAAAACGGTGCAAGGACTCTAGATGATGTTAAATTTATAACAAGAGCGTCTTTTGGAGAGTGTCAAGGAAGTTTTTGCATACCAAAGATATTGAAAATAATATCCGAAGAGACAGGGCTAAAACCACAAGAAGTACTTCAAAATGAAGAAGGTTCGTGGATAATAGATTCCGAGGTGAGGACAAAATGAAATACGAAACCGATGTTGTTGTATTAGGTGGTGGTGGTGGTGGAATGGCCGCTGCTAAGGCTGCAGATAAAAATGGCGCCAACGTTATTCTTATAGAAAGAGAAGAAGAAAACGGCGGAGTTTTAAATCAATGTATTCACAATGGTTTTGGGATACATTATTATAGAAAGGATTTAACTGGTCCAGAATTCAAAGAAACGCTTCAAGAAGAATTAGAGAATACGAATGTGAAAATATTGAACAGTGCTTTTGTGTTGGATGTAAGTAAAGATAAACAATTGACTTTTGTGAATCATAAAGGCATACACGAGATAAAAACAAAGGCTTTAGTTATGGCAACAGGTGCAAGAGAAAGACATTTTAACTCACTTGCCGTTCCGGGAGATAGGGTCTCTGGTATTTTTACCGCAGGTGTAGCTCAAAAATACATTAATCTTCAAAATCTCAAGCCGGCTAATAGCGCCTTGATACTTGGTTCAGGAGATATTGGACTGATAATGGCTCGCAGGCTTCATTTAGAGGGAATAGAAGTAAAAGGTGTAGTAGAAATTTTGCCATACCCAGGTGGATTGGAAAGAAACGTTCAACAATGTCTGAGAGATTATAATATTCCCTTGTATCTTTCCCATACCGTAACAAGGGTCGAGGGGAATAAGAGATTGAGTAAAGTTTACGTATCTCAAGTTGATGAAAATAGACAGATCATCCCAAACACGGAAAAGATATTTAACGTGGATTCCCTCATAACCTCCGTTGGCCTTATACCTTTAACTGATCCTGTAAAATTTGTTGAAACTGGTCCTGGATTTATCACATCCAATACAAATCAAACCTCTGAAGATTGGATCTTTGCAGCCGGGAACTGTACCGTTGTATTTGATTTAGTGGATTATGTTTCAAGAGAAGGAGAAAAAGCAGGTAAATATGCTGCTCTTTATGCACAAAATCAGTACTTTCCAGAACAAAAGGTAAAGGTTAAAAAAGGAGAAAATATAAATATACTGCATCCGATGTCTATAGATCCCAACGAAAGGACAAAGTTGTACCTTAGAGTTTCAAAAACTTTCAAAAGAGCAGAAGTTACAGTAGAACCTCTTGGAATTAAGTTGGTGGAAGAAGAAGCTAGACCTTCTGAAATGATCGAAATTTCCATAAAGCCATTTAATGATAAGAATCTGAAAGAAATAGAGGTGAGTGCACATGAACTCGGTTGAATATAAAAAAAAGAAAATAGTGTGTACACAATGTCCTTTGGGGTGTAAAATAAACGTTGTTTATGCAGATGCGGATGAAATAGAAATTGTAGAAGTTAAAGGGAACAGATGTAAAAGAGGATTAGAATTTGTAAAACAAGAAATTACGGATCCCTTAAGAGTGGTGGTAACAAGCGTTAAAGTAGAAGATGGGGAAATCCCAATGGCTTCGGTTCGGTCTGATAAACCCGTTCCGTTAAGACTTATGCAAGACATAATGAAAACATTAAAACAAACAAAGGTAAAAGCACCAGTCAAAAGAGGGGACGTTGTTATACAAAATATCTTAGACACAGGTAGTGATATAATAGCTACTAGAAGTGTCGACAGGAAAAAATAAAAAAGTACCTTAAAAGGAGATAATATGGAAGGTTTATGTAATTTAATAAAGAAAAACACGATAATTCCTGCTATCAGAGATTTAAATGACTTAGATGATGCCTTTAAAACGCAATCCCCTATCATCTTCTTGCTTACAGGATCTATATTGATTTTAGAAGATGTTGTGCATGTTGTAAAACGATTTGATAAAAAATTATTTATCAATATCGATTTACTAGAAGGTATCGCTTCTGATAAAAAAGGTATTGAGTATTTAGCTCGTAAACAATTATGTGATGGAATAATATCTACAAAAAATAACGCTATAAAAACAGCTATGCAAGAAAATTTAATGGCAGTTCAAAGGGTGTTTTTGATAGATTCTAATTCTTTAAAATCTGTTGTAAATTTTCTGGAAAAAACTTCTCAACCTGATGCCTTTGAAATATTACCAGCGATAGCAGCACCATATTTTTTAGAAAATATAGGAACAAAAGTATGTTTGATAGCTGGTGGATTAATAAGTAAAGAAGAGGAAGTTCTGAAACTCTTTAAAAATGGGATCCATGCTATTTCTACCAGTGCTAAAGATTTGTGGTAAAAAGATTATTTAAAAGTATATAATAAAGAGGTTATATGTTAAGTCTGCTCTGGGATAATTCTTTTTGAGCAGACTTATTTCTTTCTAGTATTTGATATTGTCCAATTTTACTCTAGTAAATGCACTTTTTTTCCTGACTTTGACAGTTGAGAGATGAATTTTCAGTAAACCGAACGGAATAAAGCGGGTTTGAGGGGATAAAACACCTATTTTTTTGAAAAAAATTTTTTGATGTAGTGACACTTTTTTCTCTTTTAATTATATTATTCTCTTGACTTCATAATAGTTTTGTGGTATAATATTAAAGACATTA